>NZ_JBFODV010000039.1:0-26569 GCF_040908495.1 Aeromonas sp. R1-1
GAACGACAACCAACTGGCGATGTTGTTTACGCTGGCGAATCTGTTTCGCGTGGACCAGATGATACGGGCATGGGATAGCTGTGCCCAAAAATCGAGATAAGCCTCGAAAATGAGGCTAAATTGCGCTTAATAGCGGAATAATTGCGGCAAAAGTCAGGTTTTTGGAGTGATGGGCATTTCAAATGCGGACAAAGAGTTCGTGGTGAAGGTGCGAACCGCTTGTTCGCAGCTTCCTTAAATTATCACGCGTAATCATCAATGCAGAGGAATAGCTAACAAATGGACTCGATTGAAAGGCCTCATGTATGCCGTGTTTCCTTTCCATGGGAATGGCTATGGAGCAGTGAAGGTGCTTTACCATGAGGGCAAATTATTTAGCAAGCGTCCAGCATAAGGGGCTGAATACGTTACGTGGTGATACCACTCGCAAAGCCATTCTACGAAAGAAACAGCAATTTACTGGTATGAGCAGTATTCTCGAAAAGAGGGCTGGCAAAAATTGTAAAAAAATAAAAATTTCTTCATGCTATCGATCTGGTGGGATCGCATTAATATGAGATATACTCCAACTTTAAGCTTGTTATTAATAAAGATTACAATATATATAATTATTCCTGCTCTATTATTAGCTCATGGGATAATATGGCATCATTATAATGTTTCTAGTCCTGAAATTATTTATGCTATGAAACTATCCTATATCTTAGTATTGGTTGGTATGCTATGGCATATTGATTTAAAGTTTTCAGTTAGTTTTAGCTTAATTGATGAATACATTTTTTTTGGTTTTACGGTTATATTGCTTTCATCTCTAATTGCACCGTTCGTCTCAGAAGTAGGTACTTTAAGGTACACTATATCTGATTTTATTGGGTTTGCCTTAATTCCAATATACTATGTTACGGCTATAAACTTCATATGCCATAAATCCATTGGTATAGATGAATTTATAGTTATAGTTATCAACGCAACATTTTTTTCATCATTGTCAGTACTCTTTATGTATATATATACCAGTGGTGCAAAAGTGAGTATTCCACCAGAGCTTCATTTTGGTGGCGCATTAGCCATAGCATATCTTATTTTTAATTTTAATATAATACGCTTTCCAATTCTTATTAAAATTATTATAATAATGGCAGCTTGTGTATTTTCCTTACAAAGGATAAATATTATTGTATTGGTCATACCAATAATGTTATTTGTTTTAATGAACGTTTTTAACGTAAAGAAAATATTGGCGATAATAGCTTTTGTCATATTAACATCCTTCTCTTTTTACCTTGTAAATGGCGATGCTATTGTTAATGTTATTTCTAGCTTCTCATTTGATTTATCTGATTCTTCGCTAAACTTCCACAATTCATCTGCAAATCAGAGGTTAATTGAAATATCTCTAATTTTAAGAGAGTTGTCATCTTATGATTGGTATACTTATCTTATCGGAAAAGGTTTTGGGGCGGAGTATCATAACTATATGAATGCGGTGCCACATTATGATGAGGTAATGCACCATGCCCATTCATCCCCATTCTTAATTATGTTAAGAAATGGTATTTTAGGTGTGGCGTTTATTTTTACTATACCTATTTTTTTTATTTCTCGATTAACCAATAAAAATATAAGTGCTATTGTTATATCTGGACTTATAAGTACATATATTGCTCTTTTAGTTGACCAGTATATATATTGGGGAGCTCTCTTTGCAATTAGTTTGGCTCTGTGTTCATCAGTATTTAAAATGACGAAGGTTCGATGAATGAAAATCCAAACTATGATGTTTAAAACGTATGTTTTAAATTTATTGCAAGTTATAAGTATGGGATTGTTTAATATTCTCGTTCCTTTCTTTGTCGGATTTGATAGCTATGGTTATTATGTCAGTATCTTTGCTATCCCCGGTTTTGTTGTAGCGCTATTGGAAACTAGATTGCTAGTTAATAAATATGATAGCGTAAACGCTATATATATTATTGTCTTTTTTGTTATGTCACTGTGTGTTAATGGTGTTGTTCTTGGTTATGAACAGAGTGTATTTACAGGACTTATATATATTACTCTAGTTTGCAGGTGTCTTATTTATGTGTCGATAGTTAGGCTCCCCAGCGCTGACTTTAATGAAATATATTTCAAGTCGGAATTTATTTCGATTTGTTGTTTTGTTCTTATGTTCTTATGTTCATACTTTTTTATAAATAACATTGCCAAAATATATTTTGTTTTTATTTTTTTCTTTTCATTGAATATGTCATTTTCACTGGTGGGTTACCTTTTTTTAAGGGGGGTAAAAAAAGAAGGTCCTAATGATAATTGCGTTATTTCTATTGGTTACACTATCCAAAGTGCTTCTTTTGACGTTAGGAAAATTACAAAAATATTCAATTATAGGTTGTTTGAAGATTATGTTTTTACATTTAGCCCATTGCTTCTATCATTGAGTGGTGGTGATCAGTTCGCAGGGGTGTATAAGTTTCATACCTCAATACTTAAGTTGGGAATTAAATTTTATCCTGTTCGATATGAAACGTTTTTTGATTTTATTGACTTTATCCATAAAGATAACATCAAAAATATTTTATATCTAAATATCTTAATTTCACTTTTTATATTTGGTGGTATGTTTTTTATTCTGGCTTTAGCTGATTTTTTTAAAATTGCTGGTATAAGTTTACATTATAGTTTTCTTTCAATGTTAGTCATGTGTCCATTTTTAGCGTTTGTGATTGCAGCATTTCCTGCTGAGGTTGACAAAGATGATGGAGTCGTCATTCTGCAAATTGCAACCATAATTATTCTATTGATATTTTCTCAAATATATTATGGCTCATATGGATTTCTAATTTCATTGTTTATATTTTTTTATTTTATTCTGTTTTACTTAAAATTATCAAAAACTATAAGAGGTAAAAATGAACATAAAGCATAAAATTTGTTCCAATTGCGTTATGGACACAACCGACTCAAAAATTGTGTTTGATGCAAATGGCGTATGTGACCATTGCTTAGACTTTGAAGAAAATGTAAAGCCAAGATGGCACACCGACGAGCGGGGTGAAGCTGAACTGAATAGAATTATAGCCAAAATCAAGGAAGATGGTAAAGACCGTGATTTCGATTGCATTATTGGTATGAGTGGTGGTGCCGATAGCTCTTATTTGTTGCATGTGGCGGTAAAAAAATATGGCTTACGGCCACTAGTATTCCATGTTGATGGAGGCTGGAATTCGCAAATCGCGGTTAATAATATTAACGTGATGATTGAAAAGCTGGGGCTTGATCTTTACACAGAGGTTATTAACTGGGAAGAGATGAAAGCGTTCCAGTTAGCCTACTTTCGTGCTGGAGTGTCTAATATTGATGTTCCGCAAGACCACGCTTTTGTTGCTACCTTATACAATTTTGCAGCAAAATATAAGATTAAGTACATTTTAAATGGCGGTAATATTTCTACGGAAGTTGTACGCAACCCACTAGAGTGGCTGTATTATGGCACTGATATGAAGCAGATCCGTGCTATTCGTAATCTTTATTGTGATAATCCGCTGAAATCGTACCCATTCAGTAGTGTATTACGTCATAAGTTTTATCTGCGTTATATCCAAAAAGTGCAGGTAGTTAAGCCTCTTAATTACTTCCCTTATATTAAAGAGCAGGCTATGCAAGTATTGGCTGATGAATACGGTTGGATACCTTATCCACAAAAGCACTTTGAAAGCCGTTTTACCAAATTTTACGAAGGTTATTGGCTGCCGAAAAAGTTTGGCTACGATACCCGTAAAGTACAGTACTCGAGCCTGATTTTAACTGGCCAGATGACGCGTGAAGATGCATTGGATAAATTGAAAACACCAGCAATATCTGATGAAGATGCCAAGCATGATTTTGAGTATATTGCGACTAAACTAGATATCAGTGTTGAAGAACTAAAAAAATACTTTGACCAGCCTAATAAAACATATAAAGATTATCCAAATCAGGAGTCAATGTTTAATTTGGGGGCCAAGGTACTTAAGTTTTTCGGTGTAGAGAGATCAATTAAACGATGATTACCATAGTTGACTATGGCCTTGGCAATATTAAGGCCTTTGCTAATGTTTATAAAGGGCTTAATATACCAACCTGTTACGCATCAACACCAGAGCAATTGCAAAAAGCTAGCAGAATTATTTTGCCTGGTGTTGGTGCTTTTGACCATGCAATGCACAAGCTTAATACATCAGGCTTGCGTGAAATTTTGGATAACTTAGTGTTAGAAAAAAAAGTACCGGTCATCGGAATTTGCGTCGGTATGCAAATGATGGCACACAGCAGTGAAGAGGGGATAAGTGCGGGGCTCGGCTGGATTAACGGCTCGGTGAAGCGTTTTAGTTTTCAAGGCGAGGTGGAAAAAATAAATAATCCATTACCACACATGGGATGGAACAATATTTTTCCTGTTAAAGAATCACCACTAGTAGCTCATTTGGATGAGCATAAAAGGTTTTATTTTTTGCACTCCTATTACTTTGAATGTGTTAACCATACAGATGTTGTTGCGACAGCAAATTATGGGTTCGATTATGCTTGCATTGTTAATCATGAAAATGTGTATGGTATTCAGTGTCACCCAGAAAAAAGTCACCATAATGGTGTTTCATTGCTAAAGAATTTTTCGGAGTTGTAATTATGCTGTCTCCAAGAATTATTCCAGTGTTACTAGTGCATGAAAAAGGATTGGTAAAAACAGTCAAGTTTAAGGATCCAAAATATGTGGGTGATCCTATCAACGCAGTTAAGATATTCAATGAGAAAGAAGCTGACGAGTTAATTGTGATTGATATTGATGCTTCAATAAAGGGTGTAGAGCCTGACTACAAACTGATAGAGAAGTTAGCAACTGAATGCCGCATGCCTCTATGCTATGGTGGGGGCATAAAAACAGTAGAACAGGCCCAGCGTATATTAGGGCTTGGTGTTGAAAAGGTGGCCTTGAGCTCAGTCGTGTTTAAAAAACCAGAGTTAATAACAGAACTTGCAGAGCATGTCGGTCGACAAAGTGTTGTAGTCATTCTTGATGTAAAGAAGCGTTTTTTGGGTGCAAAATATGACTGTTACTCACTGAACGCTAAGGTTAATCAAAAGGTCTGCGCCTTTGAGTTGGCCCAAAAAGTGGAAGCTTTAGGTGCAGGTGAGATTGTTATCAACTCTATTGATAATGATGGTGTGATGAAAGGTTACGATATTGACCTCATTACAAAGATTAAAAGTCTGGTGAGCGTTCCTGTTACTGCAGTTGGTGGCGCAGGGAGTTATGATGACATTAAAACCTTGCTGCGAAATCATCCTATTATCGGTGCGGCTGCCGGCAGTGCCTTTGTCTTTAAAGGTAAATATAAAGCTGTACTAATTAACTACCCTACAGTAGTTGAAAAACTCAATATATTGTCAGTTACATCTGATATAATGAAAAAGGATTGATTAATTTTTATGAAGCAAATATTGCAAGATATGGCAAAGGGTGGTTCAAATTTAGTGGAAGCTCCTGCGCCTAGAGCTACTGTTGGCAGTGTATTAATTGATACTAGTATTACTCTGATTTCGGCAGGTACAGAGCGTATGCTGGTTGATTTTGGTAAAGCGAGTTTATTTGATAAGGCTTGTCAACAACCTGACAAAGTAAGGATGGTTTTGGAAAAAGTCCAAACTGACGGACTGATGACAACTTTAGAAGCGGTACAGTCTAAGTTGGCACAACCGTTACCTTTGGGTTATTGTAACGTTGGTGTTGTTAATACTGTAGGTAAGGGCGTTAGTGGTTTTAAAGAGGGCGATCGTGTCGTATCTAATGGTCCTCATGCTGATGTTGTTCGTGTACCTAAAAACTTGTGTGCTTTAATTCCTGACAATGTAACCGATGAAGAAGCATCCTTTACGGTCGTCGCGAGCATTGGTTTACAAGGTATTCGTTTAGCTAAACCAACGCTGGGCGAAGCGTTTGCTGTGACCGGTGTTGGTTTAATTGGCCTATTAACAGTTCAATTGCTTCGTGCTCAAGGTTGTCGTGTACTGGCTATTGATTATGATGAGGCTAAGCTTGAGCTTGCTAAGCAATTTGGTGCGCATGTTTGTAACCTAAGCAAAGGCGAAGATCCCGTTGCTGCCGGTATGTCATTTAGCCGTGGACATGGTGTGGACGGAGTAATTATCACTGCTTCTACAAAGTCAATTGATCCGGTGACACAAGCCGCTCGGATGAGCCGTAAGCGCGGTCGAATTATCCTTGTTGGTGTTGCTGGGCTAGAGCTCAATCGTGCGGATTTCTACGAAAAAGAATTAACTTTCCAAGTATCTTGCTCTTATGGGCCTGGTCGCTACGATGCTAATTATGAAGCAAAAGGCCATGATTACCCTTATGCTTTTGTTCGCTGGACAGAACAACGTAACTTTGAAGCTATCTTAGATATGATTGCCTCTGGGCAAGTCGATGTTAAACCACTGATTACGCATAGATTCAAATTTGAACAGGCAGCCGAAGCGTATGGGCTGTTAACGTCCGATAAATCAGCCTTAGGTATTCTCCTGCAATACGACAGTGATGTGAACTCACGCCATCAGAGCTCATTAACACTTGATGCAGAAGCCAATTTTGAGGCATCTAGACCTGTTGTAGGGTTTGTTGGAGCTGGTAACTACGCTTCTCGCATGTTGATCCCCGCGTTTAAAGCGGGCGGTGCTCAATTACATTCTATAGCTACTTCTGGTGGTATTAATGGTGTGACCCATGGTACGAAAGCGGGTTTTGCGAAAACGACCACAGATACAAGTGCCATGATGTCTGATCCAGAAATCAATACAGTGGCAATTGTAACACGCCATAATAGCCATGCACGTTTTGTCTGCGAAGCACTTAATGCTGGGAAGAATGTATTTGTTGAAAAGCCACTTGCCATAACATTCGAAGAGCTTGCTGAAGTGGAGGCGGCTTATTATTCAAGAGTTTCTAATTCCTCCGCACCTAAATTAATGGTTGGATTCAACCGTCGCTTTTCACCTCAAATACAAAAAATGAAAGCACTTCTTTCCTCAGTGAAAGAGCCCAAAAGCTTTATAATGACAATGAATGCGGGAGCAATTCCAGCAGATCATTGGACACAAGATAATGAAATTGGTGGTGGTCGTATTATTGGTGAGGCGTGTCATTTCATTGATCTAATGCGATTCCTTGCAGATTCCGAAATTGTTTCAGTACAGTGCCGCAGAATGGGTGATGTCGATGGTGTTGACATTAAAGAAGATAAAGCTGCGATACTTCTTGGTTTTGCAGATGGTTCCTTTGGCACTATTCATTATCTTGCCAATGGGGCAGCAAACTTTCCTAAAGAACGTGTTGAAGTGTTTGCCGCGGGACGAGTGCTGCAACTTGATAACTTCCGCAAGCTGAAAGCATATGGCTGGCCAGGCTTTAGTAAAATGAATCTCTGGAAGCAAGATAAAGGTCAAATAGGTTGTGTAGCTGCATTCCTTAATTCGATTGAAACTGGAAAAAAGTCTCCAATTCCAGCACGAGAGCTCTTTGAAGTGGCTAAGATTACGATTGAAATTGCAGAGCAACTACGTAAGCAACAATGAAATTCAAACTAAAAGCTCGGACTGCAATAAAACTCGGATTGATCAATCTGTGCAGAGCTGCTGTTTATCAGATCGGAGTTCGCAGTGGTCTAAATCCAGTGAGGAGGCTTACTCAGGTCCCGATATCGGGGCCTTGGTTCCGCTCTGTATTAATTTCAGTTCAGCATGTTCCTGAGAAGGTGTACCAATTTTCTCCTTTTGGTTGGTTATCTGAATTACCTGCCAGTGAGTTAAGCTGGAACAAGAGTGTCCTCACTGGGAAAGGTCATTCTGCCATGGATAAACCTTGGTTCCTTTTGTCTGACTTTGATTCTAACGTCGGTGATATTAAGGGTGTTTGGGAAGCATCTAGGTTTGATTGGGCATTGGGTTTAGCAAGAGACTATCTCTCAGGGAGAGAACAAGCACTTGATGAGCTTAATACAACAATTAAAGATTGGCTTGAGCATAATCCGCCTTATTTAGGCCCGAATTGGAAGTGCGGGCAAGAAGCCTCAATACGGGTCATGCACTTAGCATTCACCGCTAAACTGCTAGATCAAGTCCATAAGCCTGAATCTGCACTTTTGGAGTTGGTTAAAGCTCATTTAAAACGTATTTCTCCTACGATATCTTATGCCGTTGCTCAAGATAATAACCATGGAACTTCTGAAGCGGCTGCTCTATTCATCGGCGGAAGTTGGCTTGTTTTCAATGGAGATAAAACCGCTACTCACTGGCAAAAAAAAGGGCGTAAGTGGTTAGAGAATCGCGCAAATCGCCTTATCGAGGATGATGGTAGTTTTAGTCAGTATTCGGCTACATATCATAGGGTAATGCTTGATACTTATGTTATGGCTGAGTTATGGCGGCGTGAGTTGAAATTACCTAAGTTCAGTGAGAAAATGTACATAAAATTAAAAGCAGCAACCAATTGGTTGTATCAGATTACTCAAACCAGAGATGGCGATGCGCCAAACTTAGGTGCAAACGATGGTGCTCGTTTATTGCAGTTAACAAGTACGGATTATCGTGATTTTCGACCATCAATACAGCTAGCATCAGCTGTTTTTTTGAGAGCGCTAGCATGGAAAGATAATAGTGAGTATGACAGACCGTTTACGCTATTAGGTATCGATAGGCCAGAAAACGCACTGCCAAAACCATCGTCTTTTCATTTTGAAAAAGGTGGTTATATCGGATTACGAAACCAATCTGGTGCATTTGTATTATTTAACTACCCACGTTTTTTCTTTCGTCCAAGCCAATGTGATGCGCTTCATGTTGACTTTTGGTTTGATGGTGTAAATATTTTTCGAGATGGTGGCACATTCAGTTATAATGCGGGGCAAAATTTTATCGATTACTACAGCGGTACACAAAGTCATAACACAATCCAATTTGACGAGCATGACCAAATGCCAAGAATTAGCCGTTTTTTGCTAGGTTGTTGGTTAAAAGCCAAAGAAATCAACTTTGATGAGCATGGATTAACTGCTCAAGCGGGCTACCGAGATTACTTGGGATGTGAGCATCAAAGAAAGATTTCTCTTACGGAAAAATCTTTGACGATAATTGATCATGTTCAGGGCTTTAAAAATAAAGCAGTCCTTCGCTGGCGATTGAACCCAGATAATTGGCAGGTTCAAGGGCAAATGGTATCTAACGGTAATCATAGTATCATTATCGCAAGTGACGTAAAAATTGACCGTTTAGAGATAATAGAAGGAAGAGAGTCTCGCTATTACTATCAAGAACGTTCTATCCCTGTTCTTGAGGTGGAGATTTCAATAAATGGAAAAATTATAACAGAGTATCAATTTCAATCATGAATATTCTTTATTTTCATCAACACTTTTCAACACCGAAAGGTTCTGCTGGAATTCGTTCTTATCAAATGGCTAGGCGCCTTATACATCATGGTCATAACGTTACCATGGTGTGTGGATCTTATGGTGGCGGAGAAACCGGGCTCGATTCAGCGTTTGTGTCAGGAAAGCGTGAAGGTTTGGTTGATGGTATTCGAATCATCGAATTTGATTTGGCATATTCCAACTCAGATGGCTTTCTTAAAAGAGGCATGACTTTTGTTAAGTTTGCACTGAAAAGTATCGGCTTGGTGTTTACGGAAAAATACGATGTTCTATTTTCAACAACCACGCCATTAACAGCGGGTGTTCCAGGGATTTGCGCTCGCTGGCTTCGTGGCAAACCATTCGTATTTGAAGTGCGAGATTTGTGGCCTGAGTTACCAAAAGAAATGGGGGTAATTAAAAACCCTGTCATTTTGGGGTTGATGTCTCTATTAGAATGGGCCTCTTACCAAAGTGCACATCGTTGTATTGGCCTTTCTCCTGGTATTGTTGAAGGTATCAAGAAAAGAGGCGTGGATGATAACAAAATCTTGATGGTTCCGAATGGGTGTGATTTGTCCATTTTCAGCCAACCAAGTGAGCCGTGGCGACCAAAGGGTGTAACTGAACAAGATCTCATGGCTATTTTTACGGGGACCCATGGAATAGCAAACGGCTTGGATGCGGTTCTAAGTGCGGCGAGTGAACTGCAAAGACGTGGTAGGGACGATATTAAACTTGTTTTGGTTGGTCAAGGTAAATTAAAACCTCAATTGGAGTCGAGAGCCCAAGAGTTACAACTGAAGAATGTCATCTTTCACCCTCCTGTCAAGAAAGATAAGTTAGCTGGGCTCATGGCAAGTGCTGATATCGGTATGCAAATATTGGCTAATATCCCCGCATTTTACTATGGCACATCACCAAACAAGTTTTTTGACTATATTGCTGCAGGACTTCCCGTTATCAATAATTATCCAGGTTGGTTGGCAGGAATGATAGAGGATCATCAGTGTGGGTTTACCGTTGAGCCAGAAAATGCAAAGGCGTTCGCAGATGCATTGGAGCAAGCTGCCGATGACAGGGAAATACTGGTTAAAATGGGCCTCCGAGCGAAAGAGCTGGCAGATACTCAATTTAATCGTAATCAGCTAGCGGAAAAATGGGTTGAATGGGTAACAAACAGGGCAAACCAGGGGAAGAAAAATGAAAAGGTTATTTGATATCTTGGTTTCACTCTCCATGCTTATCCTATTTTTTCCGATGATTGCTCTGGTCGCGTGGAAAATACATAAGAATCTTGGTTCTCCGGTTTTTTTTCGGCAAACCCGGCCAGGCTTAAATGGTAAACCTTTTGAGATGGTTAAGTTTCGCACCATGAAAGATGAAACAGATTTTCTGGGTAACATTTTGCCCGATGCTGAGCGAATGACGCCTTTTGGAAATAAGTTGCGCAACAGTAGTTTGGATGAATTACCTGAGTTGTGGAATGTATTAAAAGGTGACATGTCTTTGGTTGGGCCAAGACCCCTATTGATGCAATATTTGCCTCTTTACAGCAAAGAGCAAGCTCGCCGACATGAGGTGCGCCCGGGGGTTACAGGTTGGGCGCAAATAAATGGCCGTAATGCAATTAGTTGGGAAGATAAATTCAAGCTTGATGTATGGTATGTCGATAATCGATCATTTTGGTTGGATTTTAAGGTTTTGCTATTAACGGTCAGAAAGGTATTAATTAAAGATGGGATCAGTGCTGAGGGGCATGTCACTATAGAACCTTTCAGGGGGAGGAATGAAAAGTAAGGCTTTTCGCATGATTAAATGTGCCATCTTGGGTGCGAGTGGCCACGGCAAGGTGATTGCTGAGTTGGCGGAGCTAAATGGTTTTAAAGAGATTATTTTTTTTGATGATCGCTTTCCTGAATTAATGCAACTTGCTCATTGGCAAGTTAAAGGCTGTACTACTGATTTACTAGCGTTAGTTCAAGACTTTGATCTAGTAGTGGTGGCGATTGGCAATAATTCAACAAGGTTGCAAAAATTAAGGGTATTGCAACAGTTCGGAGCAAAGCTCGTACCACTCGTTCACCCTCATGCTACTGTTAGTGGCTATGCACAATTGGGAGAAGGTACTGTAGTGATGGCACATGCTGTAGTCAATGCGTTTGCCACTGTTGGGGTTGGCGGTATTATTAATACCAGTGCAACAGTTGATCATGATTGCGTGTTAGCTGATGGTGTTCATATTAGTCCCGGAGCTCATCTAGCCGGAGGGGTTTGTGTCGGTGAACATAGTTGGATTGGCATTGGTGCACAAGTCAATCAATTGATCTGTATTGGCAATAAAGTAATAGTTGGTGCTGGTGCGACTGTCATTCGTGATATTCCAGATTTTCAAACCGTGGTAGGTACGCCTGCAGTGGTAATTTCTCATTAATTTATTTTTAAGTTGTAAGGAAGATGTCGTGTTGAATACTACTTTTTCCCCTTGGCCCTCTTTTACTAAAGAAGAGGCTGATGCTGTAAGTCAGGTTATTTTATCCAACAAGGTGAATTATTGGACTGGCAATGAGTGCCGTGAGTTTGAAAAAGAATTTGCTGCGTGGGTTGACAGTGAATATGCAATTTCGCTCGCCAATGGTACCCTAGCTTTAGATGTTGCCATTAAGGCATTGGGCGTAGGGGCCGGAGATGATGTTGTCGTTACTCCGCGCACCTTTTTGGCATCGGCTTCCGCAATCGTTACTGCCGGCGCCAATCCTGTTTTTGCTGATGTTGATCTTAACAGTCAAAATATTACTGCTGAGTCAATTGCCAAGGTGCTTACCCCAAATACCAAAGCCGTGATTGTCGTACATCTGGCGGGGATGCCAGCGGATATGGATCCGATAATGGAACTCGCTGCAGAGCATGGGTTTTATGTGATTGAGGATTGTGCTCAAGCGCACGGTGCAAAGTACAAAGGGCGCAGTGTTGGTTCTATTGGTCATGTGGGGGCTTGGAGCTTCTGTCAGGATAAAATCATGACCACCGGCGGTGAAGGGGGTATGGTTACTACGAGTGACAAAGAGCTGTGGCAAGCAATGTGGTCGTATAAAGATCATGGTAAAAGTTACGATTCGGTTTATCATAAACAACATGCACCGGGTTTTCGCTGGGTGCACGACAGTTTTGGCACTAATTGGCGCATGATGGAAATGCAGGCAGTTATTGGCCGTATTCAACTCAAAAGGATGGCTGATTGGACAGCCAAGCGTATTGCCAATGCTGCTCAGTTAGATGCAGTTGCAGCCAATTATCCGTTGCTGCGCCTGGTTGATGTGCCTGCCGATTTCATTCATGCCGAATACAAGCACTATTTCTTCGTCAATGAGGACTATTTGGCTGAAGGTTGGAGCCGTGATCGGATTATTGATGAGGTTGTGGCACGTGGGGTGCCTTGCTATCAAGGTAGTTGTTCCGAGGTTTACTTGGAAAAGGCTTTCGACAATACTCCATGGCGACCAAAACAACGTTTGCCACATGCCAAGTTATTAGGTGAAACCAGTTTAATGATGCTGGTGCATCCAACCTTAAGCGCAGATGAAATGTTGCGTAGTTGCCAAGCGTTGGCTGAAGTGTTGGCATTAGCAAGTCGCTGATATTTTTATTGGCGATGCAGCCAGAACATGGCATCGCCATTTACATAGCACGGTGAATTTATGTTGACGACTTTTATTGGTATGCCACGGCTATATAAGAGAATTATTAGTGTCTTTGTTGACTTAGTGTTGTTAACGTTGGCTTTTTGGGGGGGGTATTGGGTGCGGCTGGATAGCGATATTCCGTTGCAGAGTATGATTCACTGGCAAGTGCTGGCGTTTTTGTTGCCGATCACCATCGTCATTTTTATGAGGTTAGGGCTGTATCGCGCAGTATTACGCTATGTCGGTTTCAAGGTGTTATGGACTGTGTCGCTTGGCGCTCTTCTTTCCACAATGTCGTTGGTTATGCTGGCATTTTTTTTGGGGGTTCCACTTCCTCGTACTGTATCTGTTATCTATTTTGCTTTTTCGGTGTTGCTGATCGGTGGGGTGCGGCTATTTTTTCGGGCTCTGGTCCAGCGCAGCAGCCAGCAACGAGTGGCGGTGCTGATTTACGGTGCTGGATCTTCCGGGCGGCAGTTGCAGCTTGCGTTGAATCAAGGGCAGGAGTATCTGCCGGTGGCGTTTGTTGACGATGATCCTACGTTGGCTAAAACAATGATCCAAGGGGTAAACGTTTACGGTAATGACGCCATCGAGGCGTTGATCGAGCGCTTTGATATTAAAAAAATCTTGCTGGCCATGCCTAGTGCTTCGCGTAGTGTCAGGCAAGCGGTGATCAATCGACTGGAGCAGTGCCCATGTGAGGTTCTTTCTATCCCAGGTATGGCAGATCTGGTTGAGGGGAATGCTCATATCGATGAGCTTAAAGAGGTTAGTATTGAGGATTTGTTGGGGCGTGATGCTGTTGCCCCGATCCCTGAACTAATCAATGCCAATATATCTGGCAAACGGGTAATGGTGACGGGAGCGGGCGGTTCTATCGGTTCTGAATTATGTCGTCAGATAATCCGTTGTAAACCTGCGCGGCTAGTGTTGTTTGAGCTTTCTGAATATGGACTATATGCCATTGATAAAGAGCTGCAAGAAATAAGTCAGCAAGAAGGGTTGCAGGTTGAGATAGTGCCATTGCTGGGGTCGGTGCAGCGGCAACATCGCTTGCAAGCTGCTATGAGTACCTTCCAAATCCAGACTATTTACCATGCAGCTGCTTATAAGCATGTCCCCCTGGTTGAATACAACGTGGTGGAGGGGGTGCGCAATAATGTGTTTGGCACACTTTTTTGTGCACAGGCAGCTATCAGGGCCAAGGTTGAAACCTTTGTGCTGATTTCGACTGATAAGGCGGTGCGTCCCACTAATACGATGGGAACCACCAAGCGATTGGCCGAACTGGTGCTGCAATCATTGGCTGCTGTGCAGCAGCAAACTCGTTTTTGTATGGTCCGTTTTGGTAATGTTCTCGGCTCTTCAGGTTCTGTTGTGCCACTGTTTCGTAAGCAGATCCGTGATGGTGGCCCTTTGACTTTGACCCACCCCGACATCATTCGTTATTTCATGACTATTCCTGAGGCATCGCAATTGGTGATCCAGGCGGGGGCAATGGGGCAAGGTGGGGATGTATTTGTGTTGGACATGGGCGAGCCGGTCAAGATCATTGATTTGGCCCACCGGATGATCCGCTTGAGTGGCCTGAAGCTCAAGAGCGACAAATACCCCACAGGTGATATCGAGGTTAAGATCACCGGATTGCGCCCCGGTGAGAAGCTGTTTGAAGAGTTACTAATTGGTGATCAGGTTGAGGGCACTGCCCATCCCCGAATTATGAAAGCCTCAGAGTCGATGCTGCCATGGCCACAACTGCGGGCGTTTTTGGCCGAGCTCGATAGCGCGTGTTTCCGCTTTGATCATGAGCAGATCCGTAGCCTGCTGTTAAGTATGCCGACCGGTTTTAATCCTACCGACGGGATTTGCGATCTGGTATGGCAGGCAAAAAAGACTTTGCCGCATGAACCGAGCCTGAGTGTGGTCGAGGACATTGATTTTCTTCATTCAGAGAGTCATCAGCCGATGCATTAAACGGCATGTTTTATGGTATGCACAGTGTTTGCATTAATGACGGAGCAGATAGATGGACAGAGGGACAACATGTTGAGCATCAATAGCTTGTTTGGGCCGAAGCAATCCTCTGCCCTCATCAGGGGCAATGCTCTGTCAGAGAGTAGCCTTCAAGTATGTCTTGTCAGTCGGCCTTATATCGTAATAATACTCGCTTAAATATGTTGAAAATTCTCGTTACCGGTGGTGCAGGCTTTATCGGCTCTGCTGTCGTGCGCCATATCATCCGTGATACCCTGGATGCCGTTATCAATCTCGATAAACTCACCTATGCTGGCAATCTGGAATCCTTGGCCGATGTATCGACAAGCGAGCGTTATGCGTTTGAGCAAGTGGATATCTGCAACCGTGCCGAGCTGGATCGGGTGTTTGCCCTGCACCAGCCGGATGCCGTGATGCATCTGGCCGCCGAGAGCCATGTTGACCGCTCCATTACAGGGCCAGCTGACTTTATCGAGACCAATATCGTCGGCACCTATATGTTGCTGGAAGCGGCTCGCGCTTACTGGAATGGTCTGGACGAGGTGCGCAAGGCGGCCTTCCGCTTCCACCATATCTCCACTGACGAGGTGTATGGTGATCTGCCCCATCCGGATGAAGTCGCCGTCGGTGAACCATTGCCGCTCTTCACTGAAACCACCCCCTATGCCCCCAGCAGCCCCTATTCTGCCTCCAAGGCCTCCAGCGACCATCTGGTGCGCGCCTGGCGCCGCACCTACGGTCTGCCGACCATCGTCACCAACTGCTCCAACAACTACGGCCCGTATCACTTCCCCGAGAAGCTGATCCCGTTGGTCATTCTTAACGCGCTGGATGGCAAGCCGTTACCTGTCTATGGCAAGGGCGACCAGATCCGTGACTGGCTCTATGTGGAAGACCACGCGCGCGCGCTCTACAAGGTGGTGACCACTGGCTTGGTCGGAGAGACCTACAACATTGGCGGTCACAACGAGAAGCAGAATCTGGAGGTGGTACACACCATCTGCGATCTGCTGGACGAGATGGTGCCGAAGGCGGGCTCTTATCGTGAGCAAATCACCTATGTGGCGGATCGCCCCGGCCACGATCGCCGCTATGCCATCGATGCGACCAAGATGAGCAGTGAGCTTGCTTGGCAACCGCAAGAGACCTTTGAATCCGGTATTCGCAAAACTGTGCAGTGGTATCTGGATAACCAGCAGTGGGTCAACAACGTCAAGAGCGGTGCCTACCAATCCTGGATTGAGCAGAATTACGGGGAGCGTACTTGATGCATATTTTGCTGTTTGGCAAAAACGGCCAGGTCGGTTGGGAGCTGCAACGTGCACTGGCCCCGCTGGGCCGCATCACTGCCGTTGATTTTGACTCCACCGATTATTGTGGCGATTTCAGCAACCCGGCAGGGGTGGCCGATACGGTACGTCTGGTCAAGCCGGACGTGATTGTCAACGCCGCGGCCCATACCGCAGTCGACAAGGCGGAGAGCGAGCGGGAGTTTGCCGAGCTGCTCAACGCGACCAGTGTAGCGGCGATCGCCAAAGAAGCGGAAGCATTGGGTGCCTGGTTGGTGCATTACTCCACCGACTATGTGTTCGATGGCAGCGGTGAGCGCCCCTGGGTAGAAACCGATGCAACTGCTCCGCTCAACGTCTATGGCGAAACCAAGCTGGCGGGTGAACAAGGCGCAGCCATCTGCTCACGTCACCTGATCTTCCGCACCAGCTGGGTCTATGCCGCCCGCGGCGCCAACTTTGCCAAGACCATGCTGCGCTTTGGCAAAGAGCGTAGCGAGATGTCAGTGATCAATGACCAGTTCGGTGCTCCGACCGGAGCCGAGTTGCTGGCCGATTGCACCGCCCATGCTCTCCGCGTGGCGCAGCGCAAACCCGAGGTCACCGGGCTGTACCATCTGATTGCCTCTGGTACCACAACCTGGTTTGACTACGCCCAGCTGGTGTTTGCCAAAGCCAGAGAAGCCGGCGTTGAACTGGCTGTGACACAGCTCAATGCGGTGCCGACCAGCGCCTTCCCGACCCCGGCCAAACGACCCCATAACTCCCGCCTTGATACTGGTAAATTCCAGCGCACCTTCGATCTGGTGCTACCGGACTGGACCGTCGGTGTGGAGCGGATGTTGACCGAGATCCTGGGCAAATAAATCACTGGTCAGGGATGTGTTGAACACCTGCCTGGCTGGCAGGGATAAAACGTAAAAGGTGTGGCTTCAAGCCACCCTTTGTTCTTTTGCAATTTAAAAATAAGAAACAAGCATCATGACCAAACGTAAAGGGATTATTCTGGCCGGTGGCTCTGGCACCCGTCTCTATCCTGTGACCATGGCGGTGAGCAAGCAGCTGCTGCCCATCTATGACAAGCCGATGATCTACTACCCGCTCAGCACCCTGATGCTGGCGGGTATTCGCGATATTCTGATCATCAGCACGCCGCAAGATACTCCCCGCTTTGAGCAGTTGCTGGGTGATGGCAGCCAGTGGGGCCTGAACTTGCAATACAAGGTACAACCAAGCCCGGACGGGTTGGCGCAAGCCTTTATTCTGGGTGAAGAGTTCATCGGTTCGGACCCCTGTGCGCTGGTGCTGGGGGACAACATCTTCTACGGCCACGACCTGCAGAAACAGTTGGAAGCCGCAGCGGCCAAAGAGAGCGGCGCTACTGTCTTTGCTTACCACGTGCAAGACCCTGAGAGTTATGGGGTGGTGGAATTTGATAAAGAGGGTACCGCTATCTCTTTGGAAGAGAAACCGTTTGAGCCCAAGAGCAACTATGCGGTGACCGGCCTCTATTTCTACGATAACAGCGTGGTGGAGATCGCCAAGAGTCTGAAGCCGTCGCCCCGTGGTGAGCTGGAAATAACAGATCTCAGCAATCACTACCTTGCAACAGGGCAATTGACGGTCGCCATAATGGGGCGCGGCTATGCTTGGCTCGATACCGGTACCCATGAAAGTCTGATCGAAGCGAGCAACTTTATTCAGGCCATCGAAAAGCGTCAGGGATTAAAGATTGCGTGTCCAGAAGAGATCGCTTTTCGCAAGGGGTTTATCGATGCCGATCAGTTGCGTGCACTTGCTATCCCGTTGGCAAAAAATGAATATGGTCAATACCTGCTTCGATTGCTTGTCACACAGCCTGATGTGTGACCTGAGGGAGACTTTCGAGCATAAGTGGAAGCTTTCAAGCTACTACCCTAGCAATCAAAAAATCAGTAAGTGATCACTTGGTTCTTTTTTCACATGGGTTTATCAATGCAATATCGTGCAACATCGCTGGCGGGGGTTATGATCCTTACGCCCACGACTTTTTCGGATCATCGCGGTCAATTTCGTGAGTGTTTTCGTCAAGATGAATTTGAAAAGCACTGTGGCCATTACCCGCTGGTGCAAGACAATCTGAGTCGTTCGGTCGGGGGCACGTTGCGTGGTTTGCATTACCAACGCAATCGACCACAAGGAAAACTAATACAGGTTATCAGCGGGACTATTTTTGATGTGGCGGTTGACATCCGACCAGCGTCGCCCACATACGGGCAATGGTTGGGTTGTCAATTAAATGCAGCACTCGGTGAGCTTATCTGGATTCCCCCTGGTTTTGCGCACGGTTTTTATGTGCTAAGTGACAGCGCTGATGTTTTTTACAGATGCAGCGATTATTATCATCCCGGTGATGAAGCTGCTATTCGATGGGATAGCCCTAATCTGGCGATAAAATGGCCATTATCTGAGCAGTGGCCCTTATTGCTATCGGATAAAGATCGCCAGGCCCCCTGTTTTGTTGGTGCCCCTTAATTGTGTCCCTGTCGTAAGATTTTTAACATTGATAATTAAGAGAGAAGAGATGAGCGAAAAAACGCCGGTTATTCCTAACCAGTGGGTGCAAGCCCCGGCATCAGATGAGATCGATTTACGTGAGCTGATGCTGGTGCTGTGGCGTCAGAAGCTGCTTATTATGCTGGTTACCCTGGTGTTTGCTTTAGGCGGTATTGCGTATGCGCTGTTGGCACCCCAGCAGTGGTCCGCTTCGGCAGTGGTGGCTGCGCCTAAGCCGGAGGACATGACACCGATGCGGAAAGTCTCAAAGCAGGCAACTGCATTGGGTCTTGTCGGTTTTCCCAGCGGAGAAGATCTTTACAAAGAGTTTATTGGTGAGTTCAATAGTTACGAGAATCGCCGTGATTATCTCAAAGCCAGCCCTTTATTCACCGAGGTGGTAAAAAACGATGGCCTGGATGGCAAGGCGCAGGTGCGTTGGTTGCGCGACTGGAGTAAATCGGTGACGGCTCAGCCTGTAGACAAGAAGGGGGAGGCGCCGGGTGTTGAGCTCAAGTTTGCTGCCCCCACCTCCGAGAAGTCGCTGGCAATGTTGGAGGGGTATATTGACTTCATTATCAAATTGCAACAAAAGCAGTTGATACAGCGACTCGCTGAACAGCGTGATCTGCAGTTGGATGGCATGAACACGGAGTATCGGATCATGCAGGAGGACACAAAACGTACCCTGCAACAGGAAATAGTAGAATTGGCGATGGCTAACAAAGTGGCCAAAGCGGCCGGTGTCAGCGCGCCACTGGAAAACTATAACGCGCAAGATCGTTTCCTCATTTCGCTGGGTTCAAAAGGTTTGGAAGAAAAGCTGTCATTGCTGAAATCCATCGACCTTGAGGTTTATCAACCCACATTGCAATCTCTGCAGGTGAAGATGGCACGCTTAAAAAGCATCTCTTTGGACGGTATTGCATTTCGCCCTTTCTCCTATCTTGACGCGCCAGATGAACCTCTTAGCCGCGACAAGCCAAAACGTCCGCTGATCGTGGTGTTGGCCACCCTGCTAGGTGGCATGCTGGGGGTGGGTATTGTGTTGGTCAAGCATGCATTTCGTCGACCCGACGAGGCATAATGGGTTTGCTAACGAACGAGAGGGGGGCGATTAGCCCCCTTTTTTATTCTCTTTCTCTGGATATCGGGTGGGCCTAAGGAGCCGGGCGGGAATGTTAACAAGACTCATGATGGTGCTATGCGTACTTTATTGGCTGTGCGGCATGCACTTTTTTATGCACAACCCAGGAGGCGCCGGGCTGTATCTTCCCTTTAACGCATGGGGATGGGTGTTTGCCTCGCTGGCTATTGGATTGGGATTGTGGCAGGTGACGTTACGCCAGCGTTTGGTCTTTTCTACATTACAAGCGGGTTTATGTATAGGATCACTCTTGCTGCTGTTCCCGATGCTCTATCCAGGTTTTGCACTCAAGGATTATGCCATTCCCCGATTGCTGGGCCTTTTTGCTGGTCTGCTGTTTTTGTTTGGACTCTATCAATGGCGCTTTAATCGGCAGCAGCGTGATCGCTTGCTCTATCTCATCCTGATTGCGATCTCGATGGAGGCCGTGCTGGGTCTGGTGCAGTTCTACCTGTTGACGACAGGTAACTGGATTGGCTATGACACCAAAGCCAATCGCCCTTACGGGATTTTTCAACAGCCAAACGTGATGGCGACGTTTATGGCGACTGGGATTGCCCTTGCCATCTGGCTGGAACTGCGTAGAGAGGGTGGTCGATTACTTATGGCGCTGCGCTATGGCGTCATTCTATCTGCAGCACTGCTGCTCGTTGTTTTGCAATCCCGAGTAGGGCAGTTAGGCGGTCTGCTAGCACTGTTTTTACTGATGCCTCAGCTTTATCGACAGCGTTTGCTATGGCGGATATTGGGTCTGGTTATTTTGGCTGTAGCGATTGGCCTGTTATCGCAATATTGGCTGGCTGGAGTAAAACGCGGATTAGAGATCTATCAGTCCGGTGGTATGCGCTCGATTTACTGGCCTTACGCGGCAAAACTGATTGCACAGGCTCCCTGGAGTGGTTGGGGATACGGCAGTTTTGAATCTGTTTTTCTTCATCACTACATGGCTGATAAAGCACTGAATCCGTCCATGGTGCAGATTGAGTACAATCTCGACCACCCCCACAACGAATTTCTCTATTGGGCTGTTGAGGGCGGTATTGCACCCATGGTCGGCATGGTGATCATGGGGGGCGCATTATTATGGCGTCTGGCAAGTGTGCGTTGGGTAAATGCTATGGGGCTGCTTGCCCTAGTTATACCGATATTGCTACATACCCAGACGGAATACCCGCTCTACCATGCGATCGTGTTATGGTGGTTGTTGCTGACGCTGATTTATATCATCGATACCGAAATTGAAGAGACCAACCTGGCGAGTCAGGGTTTCTCATCATGGTGGGATATGGAGTGCCGCCCATGGCTGTTACTGCGATTTATGGCGATCGCTATCCCGCTGCTGGTCGTTCCCTTTATGCTCACAGCAATTCACACCGCATGGGTAGTCACCAAATATGAACGGGGTGGGTATAAAGAGCCGACTTTGCTACTTGATATCGTCAATCCCATGGCTTGGTTGACCCGAGTGGAATTTGATGTGAACTCAGTTCGTCTGATGGTGGGCTTGCAGACAAATAACAAGACCGAACTGGCAGCTTATCTGGAGTGGGGGCAGGCATTCGTACGCCATACACCGCGTGCCAACATATACGCCAATATGGTGATCGCGCTTAATGCATTGGGTCGTACAGAGGAAGCCAATGCGATGCGAGCGGAAGCACTCAAGCTCTATCCAACCGAGCCCCTTTTAACTGGATCCGCTTCACAGGCAGTGATTACCGGTGTTGATCAATCAGGCAAGAATATAACCAAAAATAAATAGTGCTATTTGGCTACATAGAAAGCCAGCCCTTAAAAACGGCTGGCTTTTTTATTGTTTACCTTCTGGACGGCCAGTATCCGAACAGTCTGTTTTCGGACGCATACGTCTGTCAAATGGGCTATGAAAAGCATATTTGAAATGTCATGTGTTGTTTTCAACCAATTGATTAATATGTGATTTTATTGTTAGTGCTGAATGGGTTGATAGTCAATTGGGATATCCCCTCATAATCGGGTGACGGGACAGGATCTAGACATGTTCATTGCTAAACAGATAGGCGTAGTCTTGTCACATGATGTTGAACGTATGGTAGAAATTTGCGCTCAGGCTTATAAAGCAGGTTATAGAGCATCATTTGTTGGATGCTGAACTGGAAATTAATGAGTCTTGAAATAGCGATGTTCTTGAACACAAGATGGTAATCATCCCTCTACCCAGAAGAGCTGCACTCCAGCCGGTTTGTTATTGATAGTGGCAAGCATTCTATCTTGATGGTGAAAATTAAGAAAAAAAGAACGTTAATATAGAAAAACTGTATGTCGTCGGGAATTGTCCATGCTATTCTGAAACAGTTATCCCTGTAACCGACTTTTTTGTGAGGAAATAATGAACGAGTTTCTGAAAGTTCTGCTGAACATTCGCAGTCTGCGTGCGGCTATTCGTGAGCTGCCGTTTGAGCAACTGCTGGAAGCTAAAGAGAAGTTTGACCTGGTTTACCAAGAGCGCGCAGATTCTGTTGAACAGGAGCGTGCTGAACAGGAAGAGCGTCAGCGCAAGCTGAATGAATTCACCGAAATGCTGCAGCAGGCTGGTATTGATCCTCGCGAGCTGCTGGCGACTGCCGCTGCTCCGGCTGCTGCGACTGGCGCTGCCAAGAGCAAGCGTGCTCCGCGTCCGGCTAAATACAAGTACGAAGAAGATGGCCAGGAAAAAACCTGGACCGGTCAAGGCCGTATGCCGAAAGCCATTGCTGCCCAAGTAGCACTGGGTAAAGACCTGAACGATTTCCTGATCTAATTCGTCAGGTTCAGAGATTGAATAATGCCGCCCTTGGGCGGCATTATTTTTTGCCTTTTCACTCGTGGTTATCCAATCCGCCCTTTCGCCCCACTGTTATCTACATCCTCGCTTGTATCCTTTTTTCCGTCGTTTCACCACACTGTTCCTTTTCTCAATATCACTCGTTGTTTGCGATTAATTTTGTCGTGCAGGATTAACTGCGTGATATCGCTATTTGTATGCGTCGTGCAGATATGCGCTTCGGATATGTCATCTCATGATTCACGGGGCGCCGCTCGGCGAGAGCCGAGCTCTCTGCTGATGGAATATCCGGTAACCGTTATCTCCGATCAGGGTGCGTGAGGTATAGAG
This sequence comes from Aeromonas sp. R1-1, assembly GCF_040908495.1. Lineage (NCBI taxonomy): Bacteria > Pseudomonadati > Pseudomonadota > Gammaproteobacteria > Aeromonadales > Aeromonadaceae > Aeromonas > Aeromonas sp. R1-1. The sequence continues at coordinate 23,226 of NZ_JBFODV010000039.1, forward strand.
ATAGCCGCAAGGTATAGCCGGGATATTCTGGGTCGCCGATGCATGTAATTGGATGGGCTGCCATAACTGCCCCTGATGATGAGCAATGGAGTTCGGTTGCCGTGTGGGCGAGGGAATTCGGTGCGGTCGATGGCGATGGTATTCCCCACTCTGCCGGCAGAGTGGGGAATGGCCGGGAGAATCGCTATCGGGGCGTCACGCTATCGCTGCCACCCAGGGCGCGATAGATTTTGGCGGTGGTGGTGAGCTGCTCTTTTTGCTGGGCCAGCAGGCTCTGCTGGGCATCCCACAGCCGGTTCTGCTCATCAAGCCAGGCTTGCACGCCGGTCGCGCCCGCCTGGAAGCGAGCCTTGGCCAGCCGTTCTGCCTCCTGGGCATAACTCAGCTGCTCTTGCAGATAATCGAGTCGCTGCTGGCCATAGTGGCGGGCGGCCAGATTGTCTTCCACCTCCACCAGTGCGGTGTAGAGCTGTTTGCGAAACTCGGTTTCAGCAATCTGGTAATCCAGCTCTGAGCTTTCAATGGCGAGCTGGGTGCGGTTGTATTCGAGGAAGGGGAGGGCAAGGCTGGCTCCCAGCGTACCAACCGGATTTTGCAGCACCTGCGCCAATCTATCGGATGCGGTGCTGGCACTGCCGGTCAGGGTCAGGCTGGGGTAGAAGCTGGTGCGGATCTCATCCCCTTTAGCCAGCGTCTTGCGCAGCCGCAATTCGGCCGCTTTGACATCGGGGCGGCGTGCCAGCACATCGGCCGGAATACCCACCGCAAGTTCTGGAATGGTCTGGGTTGCAAGGGAAGCGGGTGCATACTCCAGCGGCCCGCTGCTGCGGCCCAGCAACAGACGCAGGGCATTGCGAGCTTGCTCCTGCTGCGCCTTGAGGGAGGCCAGCTCAGCCTGTTTTCCGGCCAACTGTTGGCGTGCCTGCGCCAGATCGAGTCGGGTAATGGCGCCTGCCTGGTATTTGGTCTGGGTCAGCTGCTCGGTACGGGTCAGGTTGGCCAGCTGCTGTTCCCCAAGGGTGATGGCAGAGCCGAGATAGCCGAGCTGCCAATACTGCTCCAGGGTATTGCCGATCAGCAGCAGTCGGGTGCTGGCGAGATCCTGCTCGCTTGCCGCTGCTTCCCAGCTTGCCTGATCTCGCACCGAGGCGAGCTTGCCCCACAAATCTACTTCGTAACTGAGGCTCAGCGAGGGACCCAGACTGTTGGTGCCTTTGCCGGTTTTCAGATCCTTGTTGCCGCTGGCGGCGATAGTGCCATTGACCGAAGGCGTGAGGTTGGTATCGGCCTGCTCGGCGCCCAGTCGGGCGCTTTTGAGCTTGAGGGCCGCCACACGCATGTCCGGGTTGGCGGCCAGTACCGCGTCGACCAGTTTGTCGAGCTGGGGATCATGAAATTTCCGCCACCAGGGGCCAGCCTGCGTAGCCAGTTGGGTGCCCTCTGCTTGTTGCCATGTGGGGGCGATCGCCAGCTCGGGTCTTTGATAGGTGCTGTGCTGACTGCAGCCGCTGAGGGCCATGCAGAGAGCCAGCCAGGAGAGTTTGTGCATTGTTATTCCCTCGCCAGTGCGACAACAGGGTCGAGCCGCGCCGCATTGCGTGCCGGCAGGTAACCAAACAGGATCCCGATGAGTGACGAGCAGCCAAAGGCCATCAGGATGGAGAAGAGCGAGAACTGCATCTTGATGGAGTCCACCAGCAGTGAAAAGAGCGCGCCAATACCGAGCGAGAGGCCGACGCCGAAGATCCCCCCCAGCAGGCTCACCATCACAGCTTCAATCAGAAATTGCTGCAGGATATCCGACTGGCGGGCGCCCACGGCCATGCGAATGCCGATCTCGCGGGTGCGCTCCACCACCGACACCAGCATGATGTTCATCACGCCCACCCCGCCGACGATCAGCGAGATCACCGCGATGGCCGAGACCATCAGGGTCATGGTGGCGGTGGTTTTCTCTACCGATTTGATGATGCTGTCGCTACTGAAGGTGAAGAAATCCTTCACCCCGTGGCGCTTGGTGATCAGCTCGATCACCGCCTGCTCGGCCAGTGCCGGTTGTACCCCGTCTTTGACCCGGATGGTGATCTGGCTGAAGTGGTGCTGCGAGATGAGGCGACTCATCACCGCGCTGTAGGGCAGCCAGATATTGACTGACTGGCTGGTGGGGCCAAAGCCGGTCTCCTGCGAAACCACACCGACAATCCGCACCGGCAAGGTGCCGACCAGTACCACCTTGCCGACCGGCTCCTCCTTGCCAAGCAGGCTGGTGATACTCTTCTTGTCCACCACGGCGACGGCGGCACGCTGCTGGATATCTTGCCACTCCAGTAAGCGACCACTGACCAGCGTCATCCCCTTGACTTTGAAATAGTCGTTACCGACCCCGGTCACGTTGCCGCTGTTGGTCTTGTTGCGATAGCGCAACTGGCCGGAGCTGCCGATCTCGGGGCTGGCGCCCGCAAGATAGGGTTGCCCCAGCAGTGCATCGAGATCCCCCTTGTTGAGGGTCTGGATGCTGGCCATCTTCTCATCGCCCCATCCTTTACCCGGGAAGATTTCGATGGTGTTGGTGCCCATCGCATTGATCTGGTCGATCACCTTGGCGCGCGCCCCCTGGCCAAGAGCGACCACGCTCACCACGGCGGCGATGCCGATGATGATGCCGAGCATGGTGAGGAAGGTGCGCATCCGGTGGGCGAGCATGGCATGGATCGCCATCCGTCCCGCTTCCCGATAACGATCCCAGTCGTGACCCATGGCACCTTTAGTGGGCACTATTTTTTGAGGGGCTGTGGCGGTGGCTGGAGCCAACACGGCCGTTTGGCAGGGGCCGCTATCTTGTTCAATCCGACCATCCTTGAGAGTGATGATCCGGTCGGCATGGCTGGCCACGTTCATATCGTGGGTGACCAGAATGATGGTGTGGCCCTGAGCGTGCAGCTCCTTGAGGATCGCCATCACCTCCTTGCCGCTCTGGCTATCCAGTGCGCCGGTCGGTTCATCGGCGAGGATCACTTCGCCGCCATTGGCCAGCGCTCGGGCGATACTGACCCGCTGCTGCTGACCGCCGGAAAGCTGACCCGGGGTGTGGTGACTGCGATCGCGCAGTCCCAGTCTGCCCAGCAGCTGACGCGCGCGCGCCTGGCGATCCGGACGGCTGGTGCCGGCATAGACGGCTGGGATCTCCACGTTGGCGGCGGCATCGAGATGGGGCAGCAGGTGGTAGCGCTGAAAGATAAAACCGAAGTGGTGGCAGCGCAGCCGGGCCAGCGCCAACGCATCCATGGTGGCGGTGTCCTGACCGCGAAACAGATACTGGCCGCTGCTCGGGCTATCGAGACAAC
>NZ_JBFODV010000004.1:0-6295 GCF_040908495.1 Aeromonas sp. R1-1
GCTTTCATCTGAAAAGCCTGCCCGGACGTGTGCTGTTCAATCCCTGGCTCGCCTGGCCCAGTTTGTTGTATGGCCTCTGGCTGACACATTCATATTTCCTTTCATAAAAAACGGGGGGAGGCAGGATTTCCCTGTCTCCCCCTGCTTCTTTCCTATTCAGCCCTGCGCTATGATAGCCCCCCATCTGACTGTCGAATGGATCACAGATTGTTATGGGGGAAGTCTTTGAGTTTCCGGTGCGTGTCTACTACGAAGACACCGACGCCGGGGGCATCGTCTACAACGCCAATTATCTCAAGTTTATGGAACGTGCTCGCACCGAGTTTCTTCGTGCCAAAGGGGTCGAACAGGACGTCTGGCTGCAGGAGGGATATGCCTTCGTGGTGAGCCGAACTGAGATCGATTTCCGCTCGGCGGCCCGTTTTAATGAACTATTGAATGTATTAACGCAAGTGATTGAAGTGAAACGCGCATCCCTGCGCTTTTCGCAGCAGATCCTGGCGGCTGATGGACGACTGATCACCCGGGCCATGGTACAGATAGCCTGTGTCAGTCATCCGCAAATGAAACCTGTAGCTATACCTGAAAAAATCAAGGGAGTGCTGTTAAGTGCACGCTGAAATTTCGTTTATTGGCCTTTTTTGGCAAGCCAGCCTGTTGGTAAAACTGGTCATGATGACCCTGATGAGCATGTCTATTGTCTCGTGGGCGCTGATTATCCAGCGTTCAAAGGCGATCAAGGCGGCCAATCTCGCATCGGAACAGTTTGAAGATCGCTTCTGGTCAGGGGTCGATCTCAATCGCCTCTATCAGGAGTCCTCTTCCCGCCGCGATGATATCGAAGGCATGGAAGATATCTTCTACTCCGGCTTCAAGGAGTATGCCCGCTTGCTCAAGGCCGGTGCCCGTGGTCAGGATGCGGTGATGGATGGTACCTACCGCGCCATGCGTGTCTCCCTCTCCCGCGCGGTGGATGATCTGGAATCCAACCTGCCGGTGCTGGCGACCATCGGTTCCATCAGCCCCTATATCGGTCTGTTCGGTACCGTATGGGGGATCATGAACGCCTTTATCGCCCTGGGTCAGGTGCAGCAGGCTACCTTGCAGATGGTGGCACCGGGTATCGCGGAAGCGCTGATCGCTACCGCCATGGGTCTGTTTGCCGCTATCCCGGCGGTTATCTTCTACAACCGCTTCTCCAACAAGGTCGAGCGGCTGGAGAACGCCTACGCCAACTTCATGGACGAGTTCACCACCATTCTGAACCGTCAAATTGCACAGCAGCAGGGTGATCAGTAATGCAAACCTATCAGCGGATCCGGCGCAAGAAGGTGGCCGAGATCAACGTGGTTCCCTATATCGACGTCATGCTGGTGCTGCTTATCATCTTTATGGCAGTCACGCCGGTGATCACGCAAGGGGTCAAGGTGGATCTGCCACAGGCTGAGTCCGAGCAGTTGCCGGAAGATGCCAAGCCGCCCTTCATCGTCAGCGTCAATACCGAAGGCGAGTATGTCATCAAGGCTGGTGAAGCCGATGACGAGCCGGTGCCAAGCGGCACGCCAGAGGCGATGCAGCAATACATCACCGAAAAAGCCATGGGCTATCTGGCGATCAACCAGAATGCCCCCGTGGTGGTCGCGGGTGACAAGGCCGTGCGCTACGAAGAGGTGATCCTGTTGATGGTGGCCCTCAAGAAAGCGGGTGTGCCTCAGGTTGGCCTGATGACAGATCCGGTGAACTAACGGAGATGGATGTGAAGCGTGGTATTTCCGGTTATCTCATCGCGTCGTTTCTGCTGCACCTGATCATCGGCATCATCCTGTTTGTCGGGCTCGATTTCAGCAAACCGAAACGACCCGAATCGAAGGGGCAGATCGTCAATGCCGTCATGCTCGATGAGAACTTCCTCAACGAGCAGGCCAAGCAGATCCAGCAGCAGAAATCTCAGCCCAAGCCTCAAAAGGTAGAGAAAGAGAAGGATAAGGAAGACACGGATCTCGCCAAGCGCGAGCTGGCTCAGAAACAGGAGCAGCTTCGCATCGCCGAGACCAAGCGCAAGCAGGCCGAAGAGGCGACTCGCAAGGCCGAGGCCGAAAAGCAGAAGAAGGTGGCCGAGCAGAAGCAGGCGGAAGAGAAGGCCCAAAAAGCCGAGGAAGCCCGCAAGCTGGAAGAACAGAAGGCCAAGAAGGCCGAAGCCGAGCGTAAAGCGGCGGAAGCCGAAAGCAAGGCGTTGGCGCTGAAGAAGAAAAAGGAACAAGAGAAGAAAGAGGCCGAAGAGAAGGCAAAGGCGGCAGAAGCCAAGGCCAAGAAAGCGGAAGCTGACAAGAAGGCCAAAGCCGAAGCCGAGAAGAAAGCCAAGGCAGAAGCAGAGAAAAAAGCCAAAGCCGAGGCCGAGAAGAAGGCCAAGGAAGAGGCTGAGAAAAAGGCAAAAGCTGACGCAGAGAAGAAAGCCAAGGCAGAAGCCGAAAAGCAGGCCAAGATCGCGGCTGAGCGCAAGCGTAAAGCCGCCGAGCAGGCCAAGCTGCAAAAAGAGATGGAAGAGATGATGCAGCAGCAGCTGTCGGCTGAGGCCAATGCCCGCAGTCAGGCGGCATCGGCAGCAGCCCAGGGCGAAGTCGACAAATATGCGGCGCTCATCAAGGCCACTGTTGAGCGGTATATGATTTTGGATCCCACCATGCGGGGCAAAACATGTACTATCGGCGTACGTCTTGCGAGCAGTGGCTTTGTCATATCGGTAGATAACGGCCAGGGTGACCCGGCGGTCTGTCGTTCCGGTAAGGCGGCTGTTCTGAAAGCCAATCAACTGCCTGTGCCCAAGGATCCTGCGGCATTCGAGATGTTGAAGGAATTTAACCTGAAGTTAGAACCGAGTATCTAAGCGTGATAAAACGAGGTTGCTTGCCTCCGGTTGGCAACCTCTCGCCGAGAAAGGAATTTAACCTCTCATCTATATTGGAACCGAGTATTTAAGCCATGATCAGAAAAGTATTTTTTGCTTTGGTTGGCTGTTTGTTGCTGGGCCAGAGTGCCCAGGCGGCCCTGGACATCGTCATCACCGGCGGTATTGATAGCGCACGCCCCATCGCCGTCGCCCCCTTCAAGTGGGAAGGTAACGGGCAGTTGCCGCAGGACATCGCGGAAGTGGTCTCCAACGACCTGATGCGCAGCGGCAAGTTCAAGCCGCTGGCCCGTGGCCAGATGCCGCAGACCCCGAGCAGCAGCAGCGAGATCAACTTCGCTCCCTGGGCCTCCCAAGGGGTTGAAGCCGTGGTGGTGGGTTCCATTTCGGCAGTCGGTGACGGCACTTACAAGGTCAACTTCGAGCTGGTCGATGTGCTGAAAGGCCAGCTGGCCAAGGCGCAAGGTGGCGAGAGCAACGGTTACATTCTGGATAGCCGCATGGCGACCATCCCGGGGGCCCAGATGCGCCAGTTTGCCCACCGTATCTCAGATATCGTCTATGAGCGTCTGACTGGCGAGCGCGGTGCCTTCCTGACCCGTCTGGCTTATGTCTCTGTACAGCAGGGTACCCAGTTCCCGTACCAGCTGCGTATTTCTGACTACGACGGTTACAACGAGAAAACCCTGCTGCGCTCCCGCGAACCGTTGATGTCTCCAGCCTGGTCGCCGGATGGCAGCAAGCTGGCTTACGTGAGCTTCGAGAACCAGAAGTCCGAAATCTACGTACAGGATATCTACACCCAGCAGCGCAGCCTGATCACCAGTTTCCGCGGTATCAACGGGGCGCCGGAGTGGTCTCCGGATGGTCGTCGTCTGGCTATCGTTCTCTCCAAAGATGGTTCACCGAACCTCTATGTGGTTGATGTCGCTAGCAAGCAGCTGACCCGCGTCACAACCAGCCGTGTGATCGACACCGAACCCTCCTGGATGCCGGACGGGCAAAATTTGTTGTTCACCTCTGAACGTGGTGGCAAACCCCAGATTTATAGCGTAAATTTGGCGACTGGTATGACTCGCCGGATGACTTGGGAAGGTGAATCCAACCAGGGTGCATCCATCACTCCTGATGGCAAAATCATGGTGATGGTGACCCGTGTTCAGGGACAGTATCGTATTGCCCGTCAGGACATGGAAAACAATGCCCTGTTGGTCCTTACCCAGAGTGCTCTGGATGAGTCGCCAAGTGTGGCTCCCAATGGCAGCATGATCATTTATGCCACCATCTATCAGGGTCGTAAGAGTCTCGCGTTGGTGTCGACTGATGGTCGCTTCAAGGCTGTGCTTCCGACCAGTAGCGGTGAAATTCGTGCACCAGCTTGGTCGCCCTTCTTGAATTGATAAAAATCCAATTGTTTTTTGTTTTGTTATAAAGGTTTAAGGAAATAGCATGCAACTCAATAAACTGCTCAAGGGTTTGGCCATCGCACTGCCACTGTTCACCCTGGCCGCTTGTAGTTCTTCTTCTGATTCCGACGCCGCTGGCGCTGAATCAGGTATGACCGACGGCATGGGCGGTGTACAAACCGGCGGCGCCAACGGCATGTTGTCCCCGGAAGAGCAGATGCGTCAGAAGTTCGAAGCACTGCAGCGTGACAACGTGATCTACTTCCCGTTCGACGGTTACGATATCCAGGGTCAGTACGCTGATCTGCTGGATGCCCACGCCAGCTACCTGCGCGAGCGCCCGAGCGTTAAAGTCCTGATCGAAGGTCACGCCGATGAGCGCGGTACTCCGGAGTACAACATCGCCCTGGGCGAGCGTCGTGCCAAGGCTGTTGCCAAGTATCTGCAAACCCTGGGTGTGCAGGCCGAGCAGCTCTCCATCGTCAGCTATGGCGAAGAGAAGCCGCTGGATCTGTCCCACACCGAGGATGCCTTTGCCAAAAACCGCCGCGCGGTTCTGGTTTACTAAGGTTTAAACCGAACGAAGTTCGTTTATATGCAAGCGGCCATTTCGATGGCCGTTTTATTTGCACTAAACGCCAAGGTTTGATCCGAATGAAATCTGTATATGCGAGCGACGATGGCGCTGGCCGTTTTATCTGTACTAAACGCTAAGGTTTGATCCGAATGAAATCTGTGTACAAGCAAGCTGTCGTTGCGCTGGCCGTAATGGTTGCTCTGAATGCGCAAGCTGCGGCTCCTGTCAGCGATCTGGGCGGTGACTCGGGTGGTGGCGTTGTCCTTAGTGGCAACAACGGCGCCATCGTGCCCACCGGTAGCCTGGAAGATCGGGTTGCCCTGCTGGAGCGCACCCTCAATGCCCGTCTGCGGCTGCAAGCTGAATTGCAGCAACAGGTCGACTCCCTGCAAGGGGAGGTCTCCGAGCTGCGGGGTCAGCTGGAGCAGCAGACCTACCAGATGGAACAGTCGCAAGAGCGCCAGCGTCAGCTCTATCAGGAGCTCGACAAGGTTGCCAGCAGCCAGCAAGCTGCTCCAGCCGCCCCGGCCCCCGCTGCTGCCACACCGGCTGCTGCCGCCAATTACTCAACCAATCAGGATGAGAATCAGGCCTACGACGCAGCGGTCAACATGGTGCTCAAAGAGAAGAACTACGACAAAGCCATTCCGGCTTTCCAGGGCTTCATCAAGCAGTACCCCAATTCGGGCTATGTTCCCAATGCACACTACTGGCTCGGCCAGCTGCTGTTCAACAAGGGTGACAGAGCCGGAGCCTCGGCCCAGTTTTCGACCGTGGCCAACAAATACAGCAAATCCCCCAAGCGAGCCGATGCGCTGCTGAAGCTGGGTATGCTGGCGCAACTGGATGGCAAGAAGGCGGAAGCCAAATCCTTCTATGAGCAGGTGATCAAGGGCTATCCCAACACCTCGCCAGCCCAGTTGGCCAAACAGAGTCTGGCCAAGCTGTAACATTGCTGTATGTCACTGTTTTCGTAACGCTACTGTAAAAACAGCCTGCATTTGTACGCACAGTGAGCAAACGGATTTAAATTACGAATTTTCTGTTGCACCGGAAATTTAAATCCGTAATATAGGCCGCCGTCAGAGCCGAAGCAGTAATGCAGTCGGAACTGGTCGTGGTGAGGGTCGTTAGCTCAGTCGGTAGAGCAGTTGACTTTTAATCAATTGGTCGCTGGTTCGAATCCAGCACGACCCACCATTTTCTCCACTCGGTGGAGACAGAATTCCCAGGTCGTTTAGCTCAGCTGGGAGAGCACCTCCCTTACAAGGAGGGGGTCACTGGTTCGATCCCAGTAACGACCACCAGTTTGAAAAAAATGATTTAGATGGGTCGTTAGCTCAGTCGGTAGAGCAGTTGACTTTTAATCAATTGGTCGCTGGTTCGAATCCAGCACGACCCACCATC
>NZ_JBFODV010000040.1:0-11686 GCF_040908495.1 Aeromonas sp. R1-1
GATCAGCGGCGAACTGGACTTGCAGATTGCCATCCTGGCCAGCACCGGTATTTAGACTACCGGTCGTGGTGATCGGGCCACCGGCCAATCCGGCTTCGGAGAGCGTCAGGGTTTCGCTCAGACCGATCAGCGGTGCACCATCGCTGGCGCTGTTGCCCGCCAGATCGGTGACACTGGCACGCACTTCAAAGGATTGATTGATACCGGAGAGATCAAGACCTGATACCTGCCAGCGGCCATCGGCCCCGACCTGTGCCGAGGTGGTCAACAGCGGCTGGCCATTGCTGTCAACAAGTGTGATGGTGACACTCTGACCCGCTTCCACATTGCTGGTGGAACCGCTCAGGGTGGCGCTGCTGTTGCCAAACAGGGCAGTGGTATCGAGATCATCGATATCGATAAAGGCCTGAGTATCGACATTGATAACGAGGGTATCGCTGGCGCGGTTGCCGGCAATATCCACGGAATTGACCTGAAACTGGTACTGGCCATCGGCCAGGGTCTGCGGCAGCTGATATTGCCAGTTACCGGCGGCATCCACCGTCAGGACGCTGAGCACGCTGCCGCCAAGGCTCAGGGTTACGGTGGCGCCGGGCTCCCCCTTCCCTTGCAGCAGCGGGGTATTGTCGCGGGTCAGATCATCGATCTGGCTGGCGCCGGTGTCGCTCTCATCGGCGAGATCGAGGGTAATCGTGGTGATGGTATCGAGCAGAGTCTGTCCGGTGTCGCTGGCGTTGTTGCCAGCCTGATCCTGGGTATTGGCCACAATCTGCAACGGGCCATCCACCAGCTTGCCGGTCACATCGCCAAAATTGGCTTCCCACACCAAGCCGGGCAGTACCACAGTCGTCACCGTCAGTGAATTGCCCGCCTGATCGATAAGGGTGACGGTGACTGGCTGGCCTACCTCCACATCATCCACCACACCACGAATGATGACACCAGCCGCTTCATCGGCGTTGATAATGTTGTCGCTTGTTTGGGGCTCGGTGATGGTGATGGCGGCAAAGAAATCACGCTCTTCGGAAAACAGCTGCTCATCGCCAACAGGTTGCACCGCATGGTCGGTATCAAAACCGGCCTCGGCCAGGGTGGCGTCATTGGTACGATCGACCACCACAAATCCACCCGAGCTGGAACCTGCTACACCACCGATATTGCCCGCAGCGGCTGCGTTACCGGCGGCCGCCGCTTGAAACTGCTCTGTCGGGTCAATACCCTGACGGATCGCCTCCTGCAACGAGGCCAGTTCCGGATCGGCCGGTTGCCCATCAGCAGCAGGTGTGGCGGGCTCAGGTTGGGCGGCCATATCTTGCTCACCAGCAGGCTCACTGCCCGGCTCGGCTAGTTGAAAGTGGCCCCCTTGGGCAGTTTGCAGGCGGTCCCCCGGCTGCAATGCCATCCCCACCTTTGCTCGTATGACAGATCCATCTGCACTGATGACAAACACGGAACCCTCGAGTTGGGAGATCACCGTGGACTTTTCAATTTGCAACTCAGCCATACAACCTCCAGCAAAACCTTAACCACCAACATCAGTACCTACAGGGTACTTGTCTGTTCAATAATCATACCGCACCAGACTAAGTGGGTCTTTTCGCTATTTTCGACAATGATTGCCATAAAATGGCCATAACTTACAAGATTGTGCATCTAACAGGCCCTTTTTAATAAAAAGAGATTTGGATGAACCCAATTACAGCACCTTTATTAATAGGTCTATCAGACTTCATGTGACCATTTCTGTCGTTTGACGATAAATCCACTGCAGCTTCAATAAATGGATCATAATCCGAAGGTCAAAAGCTCACACCACAACACCGCAAACTTGCATATTCAGTCAATTATTAGCATAAGACATTGCCAGAATATGTGAACAATACGGCAGCAATCAGGATCAGCAGCAAAAAGTGCCAGTACGCAACTGTACCGTTCAAACGCCTGCCATCGAATGCTCGGCAGTTAACAAGAAGTTGAGTTTCCATAAAATTTAATCCAGATCTCATTTCAGCGATCAATCCTGTGCGCCAATTGATCTGGCACAACTCTCCCTCCGATAAATCATCATTAAATTTACCTATTTGTTAGGGTAACCCTCGAGCAATCATATATTGCGCGGTTTTATTCACCCGCAAGCGAATGTCTGCCCACCCCGCCCAACGGGGGGAAGATCCACACCAAGATGGAACGGGTCAGACGAGACCAAAACATTTATCTGGGAGTGATAAACGTGGGTTCACAACACAGGCATATCAAACTGGGCCTCGCCACCCTGCTGCTGACTACCAGCCTTGGCACCAGCGGCTGGGCACTGGCTGATGACGCAACCACCAATGGCAAGATAGAGGCGCGCAGCGAGCTGTTCGCCAAGGATCACGCCGATCAGTTCACCAGCTGGCAAGCCACCAGCGAAAGCAAGGAGCGCACCGATGCGCTGGCGGAAGATCCCAACATGGTGGTGCTGTGGGGCGGTTACCCCTTCGCCAAGGATTACAACAAGCCACGCGGTCACTTCTATGCGCTGACCGATGTGCGCGAAACCCTGCGCACCGGCGCCCCCAAGACCGCCGAAGATGGTCCGCTGCCCATGGCCTGCTGGAGCTGCAAAGGCCCGGATGTGGCCCGCGTCATCGACGAGAAGGGTGAGGATGGCTACTTCAAGGGGATGTGGGCAAAAGGTGGGCCGGAAGTAGTCAACACCATCGGCTGCGCCGACTGCCACGACACCGCCTCGAAAGAGTTCAAGGAGGGCAAACCTGCCCTGCACCTCTCCCGTCCCTATGCCGATCGGGCCATGACAGCCATCGGCAAGCCGTTCAAGGAGCAGGGGCGCTTTGATCAGCAGTCTCAGGTGTGCGGCCAGTGCCACGTGGAGTATTACTTCAGCGGCCCCACCAAGGCGGTCAAATTCCCCTGGGACAAGGGCACCACGGTGGAGCAGATGGAGGCCTATTACGATGAAATCGGCTTTGCCGACTGGACACATGCCCTCTCCAAGACCCCCATGCTGAAAGCCCAGCATCCCGAGTACGAGACCTGGCGCGCTGGCATTCACGGCCAGAACAACGTCGCTTGTGTCGACTGCCACATGCCCAAGGTGCAGAACGAGCAGGGCAAGGTCTACACCGATCACAAGGTGGGTAACCCCTTCGATCGCTTCGAGCAGACCTGCCGCAACTGCCACACCCAGAGCAAGGAGATGCTGCAAGGGATTGTCAAACAGCGCAAAGAGGCGGTAATCGAAACCAAGCTGAAGGTCGAGAAGCAGCTGGTACACGCCCACTTTGAAGCCAAGGCGGCCTGGGATGCCGGCGCCACCGAGGCTGAGATGAAGGATATTCTGCAGGACATCCGTCACGCCCAGTGGCGCTGGGACTACGCCATCGCATCCCACGGGGTGCAGATGCACGCCCCCGAAGTGGCCCTCAAGGTACTTGGCAGCGCGCTGGATAAAGCCGCTGACGCCCGCACCAAGCTGGCGCGCCTGTTGGCCAGCAAGGGGATCAGCCACGAGATCGCCATCCCCGACATCTCCACCAAGGAGAAAGCGCAAGCCGCCCTTGGCATGGATATGAAGCAGTTCAACAGCGACAAGGCCCAATTCCTCAAGACCACGGTCCCCGCCTGGGATGCCGAGGCCAAAGCAGCCGGACGGCTGGCACAGTAACGGCGCCTGCGGGTCCGGCGCCAAGTCGGGCCCTCAGCGGATGGAGGCTTCCTATGGGTGATTTAACGATGGATTTTTTACGACTGATGCTGATGGCAGCCATGCTGCTCACCAGCCTGCAGGGTCAGGCGGCCGAGCCGGCAGCAGCCCCTGTTCCAGCTACACATGAGGTGGAATTTTTACGCAATCCCGACAAGGCTTGCACCGACTGTCACAAGGAGCAGAGCGAAGGGATGCACGGCAAGCATGGTCAGGCGACCAATCCCAACAACCTGGCACCTGTCACCTGCACCAACTGCCACGGCCAGCCCTCCCCCCAGCACCGGGAAGGGGTCAAGGATGTGATGCGCTTCAGCCACAGCCTGAAGGATAAAGAGAGCATCAAGCTTTATCCCATCAGCGAGCAGAATGGAGTCTGCATGAGCTGCCACGAGCCTAAAGAGCTGCGCGAGGCGCTCTGGGCCCACGACGTGCACGCCACCAAGCTCACCTGCACCAGCTGTCACCAGTTGCATCCGGCCAAGGAGCCCATGGTGGCGATCCCGGAAAAATCCCGCATCAAGCTCTGCGTCGACTGCCACAGCAAGCAACATGAGGCCAGCAAGGCCCGGCAGGAGCAGTCCAAACCGGCTACCGGCAAGGAGGCATCATGAGCTGCTCTCGCCGTGACTTTATGGCGGGCATGGGCGCAGGGGCCCTTATCATGATGACGGGGCCGACTCGCACCCTTGCCACCCCCCTTGCCCACAGCCAGACCATAGACGGGGTCCGCTATGGCATGATCCACGATGAGACGGCCTGCATCGGCTGTACCGCTTGCATGGATGCCTGCCGGGAAGTGAACAAAGTGCCAGAAGGGGTCTCGCGCCTCGAGATCATCCGCTCAGGCCCCATCGGGGAATTTCCCGACGCCGAGTACCGCTTCTTTCGCAAGTCCTGCCAGCACTGCGACAACGCCCCCTGCGTCCACGTCTGCCCGACCGGCGCCTCCCATATTCGCAAGGAGGATGGCATCGTCGATGTCGACGCGGATCTCTGCGTCGGCTGCATGTATTGCCTCGCCGCCTGCCCCTATCAGGTGCGCTTTATCAACCCGGTCACCCGAGTGGCGGACAAATGCGACTTTTGCCGCAAGACCAACCTGGCGGCAGGCAAGGAGCCGGCGTGCGTGGAATCCTGCCCCACCAAGGCGCTGGTGTTCGGCAATCTGGATGACCCGGACAGCCCCATCGCCCAACGGCTGGTGAAGGAGACCACCTATCGCTACAAGCAGGCGCTCGGCACCTCCCCCAAGATGTACCGCGTGCCCAAAGGGGAGATAACGTCATGACCATACAAGCGGCATTTCACTTCCCCTCCCTTGTCTGGGGATTTGCCCGATCGCTATCTACCGCAGTCACAGAAGGAGGAATGGACCATGTGGCATGATGCATTTCACTTCCCTTCCCTTGTCTGGGACTGGCCCATAGCCATCTATCTCTTTCTGCTCGGCATCTCCGCCGGGGCCACCACCCTCTCGGTGCTGCTGCGCCGCAAGGGGGCCGGCAGCGAGAGCGGCATCATCAAGGCGACCGCCATTCTGGCGCCAGCGAGCGTGATCCTGGGGTTACTGATCCTTATCTTACATCTGGTCCGCCCCTGGACCTTCTGGAAGCTGATGTTCCACTACCAGTTCGACTCAGTGATGTCGATGGGGGTCATGCTGTTTCAGCTCTATATGGCGGTGCTGTTCGCCTGGCTGGCGGTGGTGTTTCGCACCGAGATCGAGACAATGCGCAGCCGGTTGTTGAAAGAGAAGTTCGCATTTGTGGATGGGCTGATTGGCTGGCTCGCCCGCATCGAACGGCTGCTGGCACCGCTGTTGCTGCTGCTCGCCGTGCTACTGGGGGCCTACACCGGCTTTCTGCTGTCAGCCCTCAAGACCTATCCGCTGTTGAACAACCCGGTGTTGCCGGTGCTGTTTCTGGTATCCGGTATCAGCTCCGGCATCGCCTCCACCATCTTGCTGGCGGTGACGCTCTTCAAGGAGAACCATCACAGCCAAGGGGTGAGCTTCGTGCATCGCTTCGAGCGGCCGGTGCTGGCGGTGGAGGTGTTGCTGCTGGTCTGCTTCTTTACCGGCCTCTACTTCGGTGGCGGCCAGAAAGAGGTGGCGATGTGGGCGGCCATCGGCAGCGGTTTCTGGGCTCAGGTGTTCTGGCTCGGGGTGGTGGGCATCGGCATGCTGCTGCCCCAGCTGCTGGCTCTGCTGACCCCGGCGCCCCTGCGGGAGCGAAACGGCCATCTGGTGCTGGTCTGCAGCCTGACTCTGGTGGGGATCCTGCTGCTGCGCTACTTCGTGCTCTATGCCGGCCAGATGACTGTAGTTTAAAGGTATGATCACCAGCGCCAGCCACCTTCGGGTGACTGGCGCTGGCTCGTTGATTCGCAAGTGAAATCTAAATGGGGATAACAACGTTGGAATTTCTTTATCGAGGGTTCAACTGCCATATGACAGTGACCGATGCCATGGTTCCCAAATCGCTATCGGATGATCCAGAGCAAGGCGCTGAGTTTGGTGATGACAGAGTTCAATGCGGAGACTCAGATTTCACATGCGGACTCTCTATCACCAATAGCATTCACTCACACGAATACGGTGGGAATGGTGAACCAACTGGAGGGATATCGACAACCCCGCATTTTGAAGTAGCCAAACGCTATGCCTTGGGAAATGGAAGGTTTGCCAACGGCCATGTCATCCGAATGTCCATCCCAGAATTAAAGAAAGCTGGCGTAACCATCTATCGAGTCAATGATTGCCTTGATACCCCCTCAGTCCCTTCGGATGACGAACATTGGATCTATTTCAAAGGCGAGTTTCCTCAAAGCACCATTGTGGAAACGTTCCACGTCTACTCAGAAGCGCCTTCTGGGCCTGAGTTGAAAGACTGAAATTTGTAATTAATTCAATTAATTTCTAATTGCATTTGGAGGTTGTGTGCTGGCGGAGCTCGGCTATCTCTCACTGTTGCTGGCGACCGGGCTCGCCCTGCTGCAAGGGCTGCTGCCCTGGCTGGGGCTGCGGCTCGCCTCACGGCCGCTGCTCGGCTGCGCAACACCGCTGGCCCTCCTGGTCGCGCTCCTGCTGTTGGCCGCCCTGCTGCTGCTCGCCGGCTGTTTTGGCCTCGATGACTTTACCCTGGTCTATGTGGCCCAGCACGCCAACAGTGCCCTGCCGCTGGGCTTCAAGCTGGCGGCGGTGTGGGGCGGCCATGAAGGCTCCATGCTCTTTTTCGTCTTTGCGCTGGGGCTGTGGGGCGCTCTGGTGGCCCTTTGCTCCAGGCGGGTCGATCCGCTTATTACAACCCGGGTATTGGCCATCATGGGGCTGATCGTCGGCCTGTTCGGCCTCTATACCCTGATCTTCTCCAGCCCGTTTGACCGCCAATTCCCGGGACCACTGGAGGGGCGCGACCTCAACCCCATGCTGCAGGATATCGGCCTTATCATCCACCCGCCCCTGCTCTATCTCGGTTACGTCGGCTTTGCGGTCAACTTCGCTTTCGCCATGGCGGCGCTGCACTCGGGTCGGCTCGATGGCGCCGTGGCTCACTGGAGCCGCCCCTGGGCGCTCGGCTCCTGGGTATTTCTCACCGCCGGCATCGTGCTGGGCTCATGGTGGGCCTACTACGAGCTCGGCTGGGGCGGCTGGTGGTTCTGGGATCCGGTAGAAAACGCCTCCCTCTTGCCCTGGCTGCTCGGCACTGCCCTGCTGCACGCCCTGATTGTCTGCGAGAAGCGCGGCGCCTACGGCCACGCCGTGCTGTTACTCTCCATCTTCACCTTCGCCTTGAGCCTGCTCGGCACCTTCGTGGTGCGCTCCGGGGTACTCACCTCGGTGCACGCCTTTGCGGTGGACCCCAGCCGCGGCCTCACCCTCTTGTTGCTGCTCGGTTTGCTATTGACCTGCGCCCTCACCCTGTTTGCCCTGCGCGCAGACATTCGCGCTCCCTATGCCCGCTTTGGCTTGCTGTCAAAAGAGGGGCTGCTCGGCGCCGCCATCCTGCTGCTCTGCGTGGCCTGCGCCAGCGTGCTGCTCGGCACCTTCTACCCCATGGTGTTCCAGTCGCTTCATCTGGGTTCGCTCTCGGTGGGCGCCCCCTATTTCAATACCATCTTCGTGCCGCTGGCCCTCTGCCTGATGACGCTGATGACCCAGCTGCCGCGCCTGCGCTGGCAGCAGCTTGCGGCACATTCCCGACTCAACGCGCTGTTACCGCCGCTGTTTGGCCTGCTTGGCGGCGGGCTGCTTAGCCTTGCCTATCTGGAACAGGGATCGTTTTCCGGTAGCTGGATTGGCATCCTCGCCAATATGGTGAGCCTCTGGCTGATGGCCAGTCTGTTGCTCCCGCTCTTGCAACCGACGTCGCTGCGCGAGCTCACCCTCCATCGGTTCGGCAGCCTGCTGGCCCATCTCGGGGTGGCGGTGTGCGCCCTTGGCATCGCGCAGGTGAGTCACCACAGTCAGGAGGGGGGCACTGTGTTAAGTGCCAACCAACCCTACCAGCTCGGCGCGTTCGAGTTTCGCTATGAGGGGCGCGAGCCGGTGATCGGCCCCAACTACACCGCCGAGCGCATCACGCTTAGCGTGCACAAGAACGGTAAAGAGGTGGCGCGGCTGACGCCGGAGCGGCGCCACTACAGCGTTCGCACCATGAACATGAACGAACCCGGCATCGCGTGGGGAATGTTCGGCGATCTCTACGTGGTACTGGGTGAGAAGATGGGACCAGATGCCTATGCCATGCGGCTGCACTACAAGCCGCTGGTGCGCTGGATCTGGTTCGGCGGCCTGTTGATGATGGCGGGCGGCACCCTGCGCCTGCTCGCCCGTCACCCCTTGCTCGCCTCCCGCCCCGTTGTGGTTGGCGCCTCCCATCCCCGGCTCGAACAGGAGGCGTTATGAGATCCCGCCTGCGCCTCTTTCTTCCACTGCTCCTTACCCTGAGCCTCGGCATCCTGCTCTGGCTCGGCCTTGGCAACAATCCCTACAGCCAGGATGAGGCGACGCTCGGCCGTACCCTGCCTGCGTGGCAAAGCAACAATCTGCTGGATGGGAGTCCGATCCAGACTGCCAGCCTCAAGGGCGAGCCCTTTGTCATTAACGTCTGGGCCAGCTGGTGCGCCAACTGCCGCGCCGAGCATCCGCTGCTCAGCGAGCTCGCGGGCACCGTGCCCCTCTACGGTCTCAACTACAGGGACAAGGGGGATGCGGCCCGCGCCTGGCTTATCCAGGCGGGCAACCCCTATCGCGCCGTACTGGCCGACCCTGACGGCAAATTGGCTCTTGAGCTCGGCGTCTACGGCACGCCAGAGACCTATCTGTTTGATGCCGATGGTGCCCTGCTCGCCCGCCACACCGGCGAACTCACCAAAGGGATCTGGCAACGCCAGTTTGCCCCCCTGCTCGACAAGGCGCGAGCGGATGCGCAGATAAAGGCCGCCACAATGGCACCCGCGATTGCGCCATCTATTGCGCCGTCTATTGCAACATCAGCTCGGGAGACACAGCCATGATGTGCCGTTCTCTTGCTTGCGCCCTGCTGGCCCTCGGCATGCTGCTGAGTGCAACTGCATATTCCAGCGGGGTCGATACCTATCAATTTCGCCATCCCGAGCTGCAAAATCGGGCGCAAGAGCTGGCCCGCGCCCTGCGCTGCCCCCAGTGCCAGAACCAGAACCTGGTGGAGTCCAACTCCCCCATCGCCCGGGATCTGCGGCTAGAGGTCTACAGCTGGGTGGACGAGGGGCAGTCTGATGAGCAGGTGATCGCCCGCATGACGGAGCGCTTCGGTGATTTCGTCCGCTACGATCCCCCCTTCAAGAGCAGCACGGCGCTACTGTGGGGCGGCCCCCTGCTGCTGTTGGGGCTGGCGCTGTTGATCCTGTTTCGCCGCCTGACGCGCACAAAGGCGCAACCCATCCCTGCCGTTAAGGCCATCGTTGAGGCCCCCCCTCAACCCGCCGCCGACCCGCGCAGCGAATTGAATTTGCTGATCATGCACGGGGAGCAGGCAGGCCTCTCCCCCGACCAGCCACTCTACAGGGAGCTAAGCGCCGCCCGCCTGGCCAACGCCATCCCGGCGGCTGAGCTGGCCCTGCGCGCGCAACTGGCCAGCCAGCATGACAATCGCGGCCGCAATAACCGGCACGGGCAGGCCTTGTTGCTGCTTGGTATCATGACATTCGTAGCCGTGGCCGCTGCCTATCTCAGCACCGGCCGTTATCAGGCATGGCAGGATTATGCATCCCGTCCTGATCCGCTGGCAGGGTTGAGCCCGCGGGATCTGCAAGACAAGGAGCTGGGGAGTCTGCATCAGAAGCTTCAACGCAACCCCGCCGATCTCGACAGCTGGGCGGCGCTCGGCCAGCTCTATCTCTATCGCGGCGAATATGACAACGCCCTGCTCGCCTACCAGCGTCTGGCTCTGCTGGAGGGGGGCGCCAGCGCGGCGACCCAAGCCGCGCAAGCCACCGTGCTCTACTATCAGGCGGGCCAGCAGCTGACTCCCGAGGCAACCCGCCTGCTGGAGAGCGCCCTCAAGCAGGACGCGGGGGAAGTGAGCGCCCTGATGCTGCTCGCCTCCGATCACTTTCTGCATGGTCGCTACCGTCAGGCCATTGCGCTATGGCAGCAACTGCTCGATGGCGAGCGCCCTCGCATCAACCGGGCTGCACTGATCGAGGCGATCCAGACGGCAAGCATAATGGGCGGGTAACCCCTTGATTGAAGAAGGGTAATCGTGGTGATATGGCGCCGCGACCACGCAAGTGGCTCAGCACTCTCTTTCAATAGACAAGGATGTCTGGATGCAACTCACCCTGTTAAACGACTCGGGCAAATTCGATGGGCTCGATGACACCATTAGGCACGTTTTTGCCGAGACGGCGCACAAATTGAATACCTTGTTCGATCTCTCCCAACTGGATGTCACCTTCAGTCCTTTTGCCGAGGGGGATGCTCCCGACTCGGGTATCGGTGGCTGGGCCATCAACATGTATCGAATAGAACTCCAGCTTGATCTGGAACGGCCTGATATCAAAGAGGTGATCATCACCGAATTGCCTGCCGTGCTGGCCCACGAAGTCCACCATATCGTGCAAAAGAAGAACAAGGTGGAAGCAGAAACACTGGCCGAAAACCTGATTTTTGAAGGGCTGGCCTGCTACTTTGAGCAGAGGTTCAATGGCGGCCCCCTCCCCTCGCTGTTCAAGGAGTCTCATCACCATGACTGGCAATCGCTCCTGGCAGAGATGACGCCCCATCTATCCAGCAAGCAGTTCAACTATTTAGACTTTTTCTACTGCCGTGATAACCGGCCATTTCCCAAATATGCCGGTTACTGGGTGGGGTTCAATCTGGTGGCCAACTATCTGGCCAAAAATGGCCTGAATGAAATAGAGGTCATGGGCCTGCCCGCCGAGGCGTATTTCAATTAACACGCCTTCACACTGTTCGTGGCTATCACAGAGCCCAAATCCTGAGAGAAGATCATGATCCCCATTCGCTGCAAGGCCGTCTCTGGCGTTGCCCTTACCACTGTCGATGGCGAAACCAGATTGCTGGTGATGAAACGGGTCAAGGGGGGCTTCTGGTGTCATGTGGCAGGCACGGTGGAGACGGGTGAAACCGGCTGGCAGACCATTATTCGGGAATTTGGCGAAGAGACGGGGATCCGGGGCACCGAACTCTACAACGGCCAGTATCTGGAGCAGTTTTACGATGCCGCCTTGAATACGGTGGAGGTGGTACCGGTCTTTGTGGTCTATTGCCCGCCCAATCAGGCGGTGACCCTCAACAATGAGCACACAGACTATCGCTGGTGTTCCCTGGCCGAGGCCAAGGCGCTGGTGAGTTTCCCTGGCCAGAAGGCGCTCTACGACCATATCTGGCACCACTTTGTCGACAACGCCCCCTCTCCCCTGATACGGGTCGATATCCGCTGACTGCGCACAACTTCCCCCTGTAAATGCAAC
>NZ_JBFODV010000041.1:0-4533 GCF_040908495.1 Aeromonas sp. R1-1
TCATAGAGGCGAATTCGCTCGCGCCCGGCGAGCTGCACCCCCAGCCAGTCACTGTTCTCGAAGCGGCTCTTGCTGCCCTGGGTTATCTCGAGAAACCGGCTGTAAAACGACTCGAAGCGTTGCAGGATAGTCTCGGCGACGGCCTGTTCCAATGGCTGCTGCATCTCTCTCTTCCTTGTGATCTGTCGGGCCGATAGCGCGAAGGATTGGGTGTAATTTGTTCACACGTCAGGCCACTATCGCAACATTCAAACGTCTGTTCAAGTGGCAATTTTCGGGGATAAACTGTAGATTGCGCCCCTGTTTTGGTAATGGTTTAGCGACTGTTTGCTGTCTGTTTGAGAGGCCGTCCGGCCTGCGAGGAAACCCGATGAAGCTCTATTTTGTCCTGGTGGCACCTGCCCGACCTGCGAATGTGGGGGCGGCTGCCCGCGCCATGAAAACCATGGGATTCGATGCCATGCGACTGGTGGCGAGCCGGGTACACGAAGAGGAGGAGGCGAGCTGGGTGGCCCACGGCGCCCAGGAGATCCTGACTCAGGCCGAAGCGTTCGATACCCTGCCCGAGGCGCTGGCGGACATGGATCTGGTGATCGCCACCACTGCCCGCGAGCGTGGTCGCTACCAGCACTACCTCACGCCGGGGGAGATCCGCGAGCAGATCCGCAGCAAGCCTTCACTCAACAAGGTCGCCATCGTCTTTGGCTGCGAGGAGTCGGGGCTCTCCAACGAGCAGCTGGCCGAGGTCGACCTCATCAGCTATTTGCCCCTCAAGGTTAGCTACCCCTCCCTTAATCTGGGGCAGGCGATCATGCTCTACGCCTACGAGATGAGTCAGCTGATGGATGAGCTGAACGCCGACGGAGGCGCTGCGGTAGCAGAAAATTTTGATAACGCCGGGCAGGTTCGGGTGCTGAAAAGCAAAACAGCAGAATTGCTTGGTGAACTCGGAGTTTCGCAGGATGAAAAACTGCATCAATGGGTGATGGACCGGGTGCCCATGCTGCCGCAGCGGGATTTGAACATGCTCCACCTGCTCTGCAAAGACCTTGCGCGCAAGCTTGGTAAAGAGGTTTAAGTTGACAGCCCATCGCCCGCCGCGGTATTGCTAAAAGCCAGCTTCGTCAACGAGTGTTCGTCATGCAGTTATTCACCAACGTCATCACCACCACCATTATTACCGGTACCACCACAGGTGGCACTGGGGCCGGTTGATGCGCTGACGAACAAGCACAGAAATCAAAAAAGGCCCGTACCCACCCAGTACGGGCCTTTTTGTTGGATTGGTTTTTAGATTGAATTTCATAGATTTACAGGGAGAGAAAGCGATGAGAGTGTTGAAATTTGGCGGGTCTTCACTGGCCGATGCAGAGCGTTTTTTACGGGTGGCCGATATCGCGGTCAACACCCACGGCCAATCTCAGGTAGCCCTGGTGCTCTCTGCACCAGCCAAGGTGACCAATCATCTGGTGGCGCTGGTGGAACAGACCAGCCGCGGCATGGATGCCAGCAGTACCCTGTTTGAAGTGAACGGTATCTTCTCCCGCCTGCTGGCCGGGTTGAAGGCGGCTTATCCGGCGCTGGATGACAAGGCGCTGCAGGCACGCCTGACCAGCGAACTGGATCAGGTGGAGCGGCTGATGCAGGGCATCCGCCTGCTGGGGCTCTGCCCGGACAACGTGCAGGCGCGCATCCTGAGCCGTGGCGAGAACCTCTCCATCGCCTTTATGCACGAACTGCTGCGGGTGCGTGGCCTCGAACTGGGTCTTATCGTACCGGAAGAGCTGCTGGTGACCGATGGCGGCTATCTGGAAGCTCACGTCGATATCGAAGCCTCCCGGGTGCGCTTTGCCGCCAGGGGCTTGCGTCCTGTTGTGGCAGAAAAGCAGCAATGTCTCTATCTGATGCCGGGCTTTACCGGCGGTAGCGACAAGGGGGAAACCGTGCTGCTGGGCCGCAACGGCTCCGACTACTCCGCCGCCGTATTGGCCGCCTGCGTCGATGCCGAGTGTTGCGAGATCTGGACTGATGTCGAGGGCTGCTACAGCTGTGACCCGCGTCTGGTGCCGGATGCTTACTTACTGAAAACCCTCTCCTACAAGGAGGCGATGGAGCTCTCCTACTTCGGCGCCAAGGTGCTGCACCCGAAAACCATCGCGCCGGTGGCCCAGTTCCATATTCCCTGCCTTATCAAGAACAGCTTCAACCCGCAGGGGCCGGGCACCCTGATCGGCCCCGAGAGCGGCGATGACGACCTCAAAGTGAAGGCCATCTCGGATCTCTCCTGCATGTGCATGTTCAACGTCTCCGGTCCCGGCATGAAGGGGATGGTCGGCATGGCCGGTCGCATCTTCTCCGCCGTCTCCCGCGCCGGGGTCAGCATTGTGCTGATCACTCAATCCTCTTCCGAGTACAGCGTCAGCTTCTGTATCCACAGCTACGACAGCGACAAGACCCGCAAGGTGCTGGAGCGCGAGTTCGAGCTGGAGTTCAAAAACCAGCTGCTGGAGCCGCTGGATATCATCAGCGATCTGGCGATCATCTCCCTCATCGGTGACGGCATGCGCACCAGCAAGGGAATGGCGGCCCGCTTCTTCACCTCACTGGCGCAAGCCTCCATCAATATCGTCGCTATCGCGCAGGGCTCTAGCGAGCGCTCCATCTCGGCGGTGGTGCGGGATCGCAAGGTGGCGGAAGCGATCAAGGCGTGCCACCAGAACTTCTTTGGCAGCCAGCAGTTTATCGATCTGTTTGTGGTCGGGGTCGGCGGCGTAGGTGCCGCGCTGGTGGATCAGATTGCCCGCCAGCAACCGGTACTGGCCGAGCAGGGCACTGGCCTGCGGGTAGTGGGCATCGCCAACAGCCGCCAGATGGCGGTCAACAAGGATGGTCTGAACCTCGCCAACTGGCGTGAACAGCTGGTGGAAGCCCGCGACAGCTTCTCGCTGGAAGGGGTGAAAAAGCTGGTGGAAGATAGCCACATCATCAACCCGGTGATCGTTGACTGCACCTCCTCCGAGGCGGTGGCCGTCCAGTATGCCGACTTCCTCGCCGCCGGTTTCCACGTGGTCACCCCCAACAAGAAGGCCAACACCGGCTCGCTCGATTACTACAAGGCGCTGCGTCGCACCGCCCGCCAGACTCGCCGCAAGTTCCTGTATGAAACCAACGTGGGCGCCGGTTTGCCGGTTATCGAGAACCTGCAGAACCTTATCAAGGCCGGTGACAAGCTGCGCGCCTTCGATGGCATCCTCTCCGGTTCCCTCTCCTTTATCTTCGGCAAGCTGGACGAGGGGATGGCGTTCTCCGAGGCGACTCAAATCGCTCGCAGCAACGGCTTTACCGAGCCGGATCCCCGCGACGATCTCAACGGCATGGATGTGGCGCGCAAGCTGCTCATTCTGGCTCGCGAGGCGGGCATGGCGCTGGAGCTCTCCGATGTCGAGGTAGAGCAGGCGCTGCCACCGGGCTTTGATGTGAGCGGCGATGTAGAAGCCTTTATGGCCCGTCTGCCGGAGGCCGATGGCTGGTTCCGCGACCAGTTCGCCGCCGCCCAGCGTGAAGGCAAGGTGTTGCGCTATGTGGGTTCCATCGAGGGTGGCAAGTGCAAGGTGGCCATCAAGGCGGTCGGTGGTGACGAGCCGCTGTTCAAGGTCAAAGACGGGGAGAACGCGCTCGCCTTCTTCTCCACCTACTACCAGCCGATCCCGCTGGTGCTGCGCGGCTATGGCGCCGGTACCGAAGTGACCGCGGCGGGCGTCTTTGCCGACGTGCTGCGCACCCAGAACTGGAAGCAGGAGCTATAAGCATGAGTTCAGAGATGAACCCCTATATGGCGGAAGGCGCCATGGGTAATGACAGAAGTGTGGTCGCCTATGCACCCGCCTCCAGCGCCAACCTGAGCGTGGGTTTCGATGTACTGGGGGCGGCGCTCGCCCCCGTGGATGGCTCTCTGCTCGGCGATCGGGTGCAGGTAAAAGCGGCTGACGTGCCTTTTGCCCTCTCATCTGTGGGCCGCTACGCCCACAAGCTGCCGGACGATCCGAAAAAGAATATCCTGTTCGACTGCTGGGTAGCCTATGGCGAGGCGCTTGAGAAGCGCGGCCTTAAACTCAAGCCGCTCGAAATGGTGCTGGAGAAGAACCTGCCGGTGGGCTCGGGGCTGGGGTCCAGCGCCTGTAGCGTGGTGGCGGCCCTTGAAGGGCTCAACGCCTTTCACGGCGCGCCGCTTGATGAGCACGACATGCTGCTGCTGATGGGGGAGATGGAAGGCAAGATCTCCGGCTCCGTCCACTACGACAACGTGGCCCCCTGTTATCTCGGCGGCATGCAGCTGGTGCTGGAAGAGCACGGCGTTATCAGTCAGGGGATTCCGGTGTTCGATCAGTGGTACTGGGTGGTCTGCTACCCGGGCACTGTGGTCTCCACCGCCGCGGCCCGCGCAATCCTGCCGGCCCAATATCGCCGTCAGGATTGCCTCACCTACGGTCGTCGCCTGGCTGCCTTTGTCCACGCCAGCTATACCGGACAGGA
>NZ_JBFODV010000042.1:0-24659 GCF_040908495.1 Aeromonas sp. R1-1
AGGTCTGTTCCACTGGAGGAGATCCCTATGGCTTGGGTAGAAGGTCGCGTCATCGAACGCATCGAATGGACACCCACCCTGTTCTCCCTGCGGGTAGCGGCCGAGCTGGTCCCCTACAAGGCAGGCCAATTCACCAAGCTGGCCCTCGAGCAGG
Organism: Aeromonas sp. R1-1; assembly: GCF_040908495.1. Lineage (NCBI taxonomy): Bacteria > Pseudomonadati > Pseudomonadota > Gammaproteobacteria > Aeromonadales > Aeromonadaceae > Aeromonas > Aeromonas sp. R1-1. The sequence continues at coordinate 155 of NZ_JBFODV010000042.1, forward strand.
GCGATCGCCGCATTCAGCGCGCCTACTCCTTCGTCAATCCCCCCTCTGCGCCATACCACGAGTTCTATCTGGTCGAGATCCCGAGCGGTGAGCTGACTCCCTCGCTCGGCTCGCTGCAAGCAGGCGATACATTGCTGGTGCAATCCCAGGCGACCGGCTTTCTGACGCTGGATGAGGTGCCCGCCGGGCGCGATCTCTGGCTGCTCTCGACCGGCACTGCCATCGGCCCCTTCCTCTCCATGCTGGCCGATGGCGAGGCCTTCAACCGTTTCGAGAATCTGGTGCTGGTGCACGGGGTGCGCAAAGGCGAAGAGCTGAGCTATCAGGATTTGATCGCCAGCTTTGCCGAGCAATATGGCGAGCGCTTTCGCTATGTCCCCTTTGTCAGCCGCGAGCCCTGGCCCGATGCAATGGCAGGGCGGATCCCGGCGGCGATTGCCAATGGTCAGTTGCAGGCTAGAGTGGGGTTGGAGTTCTCACCCGAGCTGAGCCAAGTGCTGATCTGCGGTAATCCGGAGATGGTGAAAGAGACCCAGCAGACCTTGCTGGCGCAGGGGTTGGCCAAGAATCTGCGGCGGGCGCCGGGCAATATCAGTGCGGAGAATTATTGGTAAAACAATCAGCACAGGGGCGCCAGGCCCCTGCTGCATCAGGAGAGGGAGTTCAGTTCTTCTTGCCGTTACCCTTGTTTTTATCCTTCTGTTTGTCGTGACCTTGCCCGGGGTTATTGCCGCTGTGGATACTGCGGTTGTAGTGATCCCGGTACTTGCCATCCATCTTGTCGCAGTTGAGTTTGATCCGGCTGTCGCCAATGCCAAGATCCAGACAGTTGTCCTGCCACCAGTCGTACTCCTTGTCATCCCAGTCGAGATTGATCTTGATGTCATCACCGGAGATCTTGATGCCATCGCTATTTTTGCTTGGCGGTGCCGCAACCGCGATGCCGTGCGCCATCAGCAGGGAGAGCAGCAGGGCGCCGCGCCGGATAACGGGGTTGTGTTTAGCTTGGGTCATCGCAAGGGTACTCCTGTTGTTACTGGTCGCTCTGCGAGTTGGCAGGGACCTGGTTGGTTTTCGGTGGCTGGTTGCGATTCTCTTCATCTTCCAGATTGAATTTGACCGCCTTGCAGTCGACGGAGGAGGTCTCCCCGATATCCAGAGTGAGGCAGTCGTTCTGGGTCCAGCCGAACTGTTTGTCATCCCAGTCCAGATTGAATTTAAGCTCATCGACGGAAAATTCGGTGCCACCGCTCTCTGGATATTGCTGTGTCGCAGCGGCGCCGCCGGTAACCAGAAGAAGGGAGAGTAGCAAGGTGGTCGTACTGTTCATGATGGCCTCGGATAATTGCAACGGTGGATGAGTGTACGGATCTGGGCTGAACCCGGGCGGAATCGCACCTCATCTCACCACATGATCAAGTCAGGGAGGAATTGTATCGCTTTTCTGCTGCCGATTTGTCCGTTTTGGTCGCACTCTGGGCAGCTGGTTGCCAATCTGAAGGAATTCAGTCATTTGCCCTTCTCTGTGCGAGTCTGGCGACTATAATCGGCAGCCAACTTTTCCTGCACAGCACACCCCTTCATCATGACCACACAGGACTCCTCCACACTGCGCTACCCCAAGGGGTGGTTTGCTCTGACGACGGTATACAGTTTCACCGGGTTGGCTATTCTGGCCTCCATTATCTTCTCCCTGCTGCTGTTCCTCTCCATCGATGACAACCCGCTGATGAAGTGGCTGTTCGGCGGCTTGGCCATCATCTTCGAGCTGGGCAAGTTTTATGTCTGGTACGAGTACGGCGAGCGCAAGGCGCGGCGGGATTTGAGTGGCGCTTTCTGGTCGCTGTTGTTCTACAGCGTGCTGGCGGCCATCTCCATCGGCGGCAGTATTGGTGGCATCAACAGCGCCACCAATACGGTACTGAGCCAGCAGGCGCGCCACGAGCGGGAGCTTGCCCGTTTCGACGAGCAGATCGCCAGCATCGAGCGGCAGATCCAGCTCAACGAGGAGGCGGCCCGCAAATACATCGAGCTGGAGCGCATCTCCAGTGGCGTCTCCTCGTTGCAGCACGCCAATACCAAGCTGCGCTTGCAGCAGGATGAGCTGCGTCAGCAGCGCGATGCCAAGCCGGTCAACGAACAATCCTCCATGTTGGGGCTGATGAGCAGTCTGGCGGACGGAGTGGGGATGAGCATCAGTCAGGTGCAGTTCCTGCTGGTCTGCTTCCTCTCGGTGCTGCTCGACGTGTTCGGTGCCTTTTTCGTCAGTCTGATCGGCGAGGAGAACCGCTTTCGCCGGATGTGGCGCTGGCAGCAGGATCAAGCTCGCAGAGAGGCGCAGGCAGCGATGGCAGCCCAGCCCGAGCCCATCATGCCCCCAGAGCCCGCCCCCGAAGTGCTGGCGCAGGTGCGCGGTGCGCTGGTGAGCGGTGAGCTCAAGTGCAGCAAGCGCTCGGTGGCACAGGCGCTATCACTCTCGCTGGAGGAGGTGGATCGGGTGTTCCACCATCTGCTGTCGCAAGGGGTGCTGGGGCAGGGGAGCAATCGCCACTACTACCTCAATCCGGCGCTGGAGCAGCAAGCCGGATAATGAGAAGGCCACCGGAACGCGGTGGCCTTTTTCGTTATCGAGTGGCTGTGGCACTCAGTGAGTCAGCACCATCATCAGGCTGAGGAAGGCGGCCAGTCCGCCACCGATGCCGATGATCCAGTAAAACCCCTTGGCCCCCTTTTTGAGGGGAATGCGGAAGTAGAGCAAAAATGCCAACCACCCCAGCGCCAGCAACAGAGGAATAAGAAACATTCGAGCCATGGTGTCCTCACTGTTATTCTGTTGACCCTTGATCAATCAACAGGATGGATTGTGCAATGACGCAACTACAGATTACCGCATTCGGTGACCCCTCGGTACTCAAGCTCAACCCTTCCCTCGATAAGGTGCCTGCCGATGGCGAAGTGCGGGTGCGCATCTGCTTTGCGGGGGTCAATCCCATTGATGCCAAGACCCGTGCTGGCCTCGGCTGGGCGGCGGCCCAGAACAGGGACAAGCTGCCCTGGACGCCGGGCTATGACGTCTCCGGCGTGGTGGAGAAGCTGGGCCCCGGTGTGACCTCGCTGGTCGAAGGGGATCGGGTGTGCGGTATGGTCGGTTTTCCCCTCACCGCCGGTGGCTACGGGGAGTCTGTGGTGGCAAGCGAGAGCGAGCTGGTCAAGCTCGACGGGGTGAGCCTTCAGCAGGGGGCGGCGCTGCCGCTGGCCGGTCTCACCGCCTGGCAGGGGCTGTTTGAGCACGGCGCCCTCCAGAACGGCCAGCGGGTGTTGATCCTTGCCGGTGCTGGTGGCGTCGGCCATCTGGCGGTGCAGTTTGCCAGCGCTTATGGCGCCGAGGTGGTGGCCACCGCCAGCCCCGACAACCATGGCTTCCTGCACGCTCTGGGGGCGCGCTGGATGGTGGATTACCACGATGTGAACTGGCCAGCAGCTGTGGTGGCAGAGGCCGGTCAGGTCGATCTGGTGCTGGATCTGGTGGGCGGCGAGAGCGGCAAGGCGGCGCTCGCCTGCGTCAAGCCGGGTGGCCGTCTGGTGACGGTGCCCACCATCACCGCCCAGCTAATCAAGGATGTGGGTGCAGCGGCGGGTATCGAGGTGGTCGGCATGCTGGTTCACCCTGACCAGAAGCAGCTGGGTCAGATGTTGATGCTGCTGCGTCAGGGGGAGGTGAAGGTCACCCTCGCCGGTGAATTCCCCCTGGCCGAGGGGGCGCTGGCCCATCAGGCCATCGAAGGGGGCCATGTGCGCGGCAAGCTGCTGCTGCGGATGCCTGCGGCCGATGGCCTGCCCGGATGAATGGCATTACCGAGATGGGGCTGGGGTGGCTCTTTTTAAGCGCCTTTACCTCAGCCACCCTGTTGCCCGGCAGCTCCGAAGTGCTGCTGGGGGCCATGGCGGCCAAGGGGGAGTGGAGCATGGCTAGCCTGCTACTGTGGGCGACGCTGGGCAATACCCTCGGCTCCATGACCACCTGGTGGCTCGGCTGGCTCGCCACCTTCAAGAAAAAACCGGAAGATTTTCAAGGCCGTGGGGAACAAAAAGCCTTAGGCTGGCTCAAACAACATGGTCACTGGTGTCTGCTGCTTGCCTGGACGCCGGTGGTCGGTGATGGTCTCTGTCTGTTGGCCGGTTGGCTGCGCCTCTCCTTCTGGCGCTCTCTCATTCTGATCGGGCTCGGCAAATTGTTCCGTTATGCCCTGGTTTTTCTGCTGGCCAGTCACATTTTCTAGCCTGTTTTTGTCACTCACGAGGTTACCGTGAACAAAGTCATACCTTTAACGATTCTGCTGGGCTTCACCCTGCCGGTGCTGGCGGCACCGACCCTGATCGCCGAACAGGGCAAGGAGGAGGGCAAGCTCGCCATCCCCTACCTGATGTACAAGCTGGACAACGGCCTGACCGTGATCCTGGCCCCCGACCGCTCAGATCCGCTGGTGCACCTCGATGTGACCTATCACGTCGGTTCATCCCGCGAGACGGTCGGCAAGTCCGGTTTCGCCCACTTCTTCGAGCACATGATGTTCCAGGGTTCGAAGCACGTCGGTGATCAGGAGCACATGCGGATCATCAACGAGGCCGGTGGCGACATGAACGGCACCACCAACAAGGATCGCACCAACTACTACGAAACTGTGCCGGCCAACCAGCTGGAAAAAGTGCTCTGGCTGGAGGCGGATCGGATGGGCTTCCTGCTCGATGCGGTGAGCCAGAAGAAGTTCGAGATCCAGCGCGCCACCGTCAAGAACGAGCGGGCCCAGCGGGTCGATAACCAGCCATACGGGCTGGTGAGCGAGAAGGTGGGGGAGGCGCTCTATCCGCGTACTCACCCCTACTCCTGGCAGCCCATCGGTTACGTGGAAGATCTCGACCGGGTCGATGTGAACGACCTCAAGCAGTTCTTCCTGCGCTGGTATGGCCCCAACAACGCCACCCTGACGCTGGGCGGCGACTTTGACAGCAAGCAGGCCCTCGAATGGATCGAGAAGTACTTCGGCTCCATCCCGCGCGGCCCGGACGTGGCCGAGCCGACGCCAAAGCCGGTGACCCTGCCCGAGACCCGCTACGTGACGCTGCAGGACAAGGTGCACCTGCCGCTGCTCTATATCAGCTACCCCACCGTCTCTCTTGGCGATCCGCAGGAGCCGGCACTCGATATGTTTGCCGATGTGCTCGGTGGCAGCGCCAGCTCCATGCTCTACCAGTCGCTGGTGAAAACCGGCAAGGCGATCGATGTGGGGGCGTCCCACTACTGCGAAGAGCTGGCCTGTACTCTGACGGTCTACGCCTATCCCAATCCGTCGCAGGATGGCAGCCTCAAGACCCTCAAGGGGGAGGTGGACAAGGTGATCGGCGAGTTTGCCCAGCGCGGCCTCAAGCCGGAAGATCTGGAGAAGGCGATCGCCAAGTACCGTGCCTCCGCCATCTGGGGTCTGGACAGCGTCTCCGGCAAGGTGAGCCAGCTCGCCATGGGTCAGGTGTTTGCCCAGGATCCCAACTACGTGTTCAAGACGCTGGATGCCATCGGCAAGGTGACACCTGAGCAGGTGAAGGCGGCCTACGACAAGTTCATCGCCGGCAAGCCGGCGGTGGTGCTGAGCGTGGTGCCCAAGGGCAAGACAGAGTGGCAGGTTGCCACCCCGAACTTTACCCCCGCCAAGCGCGAGCTGCCGGATTACAGCAAGCATGACGAAGCGCTGGCCGAACGACCTGTAAAAGACAATTTCGATCGCAGCGTGCAACCCAAGGCGAGCGAGGCGGTGAGCGTCAAGGTGCCCGCCATCTGGCACGGCAAGCTCGACAAGAACATCGAGATCATCGGTACCAAGAGTGACGAGATCCCGGCCGTCTCCATCATGATCGCCCTGCCGGGTGGTATTCGTGCCGAAGATAAAGGGCAACTGGGGTTGGCCAATCTGACCGCCGCCATGATGGGGCAGGGCACGGTGCGCCTGACCGAGGCTCAGCTGAGCGACGAGCTGCAAAAGCTGGGTTCAAGCATTGATGTCTCCAGCGCCCAGTACAACAACCTCATCACCGTCAGCTCGCTGGCAGACAAGTTGCCCCAGACGCTGGCGCTGGTGCGCGAGGTACTGGAGCGTCCGGGCATGCGGGAGGCGGACTTCGAGCGGGTCAAGGCGCAGCTGCTGCAAGGGATGCAACAGGCCCAGCAGCAGCCCGAGTGGCTGGCCGGGCAGGCGTTCCGCGAGCTGGTCTACGGCAAGCAGAACCGCCTCGGTCAACCTACCGACGGGGTAGCGGCCGATGTGGCCAAGCTGACCCTGGCGGACGTGAAGCACTTCTATCAGGCCTACTACAACCCCACCAACGCCAAAGTGGTGGTGGTCGGTGATGTGGACCAGAAGCAGATCGAGGAGCAACTTGGCTTCCTGACCGAGTGGAAGGGGGCCACGCCGACTCTGGGGGATCTCAAGCTCAAGGGTGAGCAGGCCAAGCCGGGCATCTATCTGGTCGACAAGCCGGGGGCGCCCCAGTCGGTGATCCGCATCGGTCGTCGCGCTATGCCGTTCGATACCACGGGGGATTACTTCACCGCCGGGCTGATGAACTTCAACCTGGGTGGCAACTTCAACAGCCGTATCAACCTCAACCTGCGGGAAGACAAGGGCTACACCTACGGCGCCAGCTCGGGTTTTTCCGCCAACCGCGAGGTGGGCACCTTCGCCACCGGCGCCAATGTGCGGGCCGATGCGACCGTCGATGCCATCCGCCAGTTCCTCAAGGAGATGGACAACTACCGCAAGAGCGGCCCGACCCCGGTCGAGCTGGCCTATATGCGCAGCGCGGTCTCCCAGCAGGATGCCCTCTCTTACGAGACCTTGGGCCAGAAGGCGGGCTTCCTGCTGCAGATGGTGATGTATGACCTGAAACCGGACTATGTGCAGGCCCAGAACAACCTGATCAAAACGGTGTCTCCCGAGGCGCTGAAGGCCAGTGCCGCCCGTTGGCTCAATCCGGCCGACATGGTGATCGTGGTGGTGGGAGACAAGCAAAAGCTTGAAAAACCCCTGAAGGAGCTTCATCTTCCCATCTATCCGCTGCAGTTGCCGTAACTGACGCTTTATAAAAATCAAGAGCCGCCCCGGATGGGGCGGCCTCACATGAGCCGTGAATATGACTACAACAAGCTTGTCGCTCACCGAGTTGCTGAATGCGTTGGGATCACCGGAGCGCCTGACCGCGCTCAAGGGGATCCGGCGCGGGATCGAACGTGAATGCCTGCGCATCACGCCGGATGGCCGACTCGCCCAGAGTGACCATCCCCGGGCGCTGGGCTCGGCCCTGACCCATCCCAATATCACCACCGACTACTCGGAGAGCCTGCTGGAGTTCATCACCCCGGCCACCGACTCCATCGACAGCCTGATGGAGCAGCTCGGCGACATCCATCACCATGTGATTCAGCATCTGGGTGACGAGCGGATTTGGCCGCTCTCCATGCCCTGCTTCGTCGGCGGGGAAGAGAGCATCCGGCTGGCCCAGTACGGCAGCTCCAACATCGGCAAAATGAAGACCCTCTACCGTCAGGGCTTGAAGAACCGTTACGGCAGCCTGATGCAGGTTATCGCTGGGGTGCACTTCAACTTCTCCATGCCCGACAGCTTCTGGAGCGAGTGGCAGGATCTGGTGTGCGAAGGGTGCTGCAGCCAGCGCTTTATCTCCGATAAATACATGGGGCTTATTCGCAACGTCTACCGCTTCGGCTGGCTGGTGCCCTATCTGTTCGGCGCCTCCCCGGCCATCTGCGAATCCTTCCTCAAAGGGCGCAAGAGCAACCTGCCGTTCGAGAAGACCGGCAAGGGCACCCTCTATCTGCCTTACGCCACCGCGCTGCGTCTCTCCGATCTTGGCTATACCAACAGCGCCCAGGCTGGGCTCAAGATCAGCCACGACAATCTGCCGGCCTATGTCAGCAGCCTGCGCCGCGCCATCAACACCCACAATCCCGACTTTGCCAAGATCGGGGTCAAGGTGGATGGGGAGTATCGCCAGCTCAACGACAACGTGTTGCAGCTGGAGAACGAGCTCTACGCCCCGATCCGCCCCAAGCGCACCCCGCGCAGCGGCGAGAAGCCCTCGGATGCGCTGGATCAGCGCGGCATCGAATACATCGAGCTGCGCACCGTAGACGTCAACCCCTTCACTCCGCTCGGTATCGATGCCGACCAGATCCGCTTCTTCGATCTGTTCCTGGTCTGGTGCCTGCTGCGCCCCTCTCCGGTGCTGAGTGACGAGGAGATTGCCCGCAACCGCCGCAACCAGAACAAGGTGGTGCTGGAAGGGCGTCGTCCCGGCCTGACGCTGGAAGATGAGCAGGGCAATGCCATTGGCCTCAAAGAGTACGGCCTCAAACTGTTCGACGAGCTGGCTCAGGTGGCCGACTTGCTGGATCGCTGCTGCGGCCGCAACCGCTATCGCGAGACGCTGGCGATGCACCGCGAGAAGCTGCTCAACCCCGAGCTCACCTACTCCGCCCGCATGCTCAAGGAGCTGCTGGAGAGCGGCAAGGACAACGGCTGCTACGGTGACAAGCTGGCGACCCGCTATCGCGAGGAGCTGCTGGCAGGGGAGCTGCAGTACTGGGATGAAGCCTACTTTGCCGGTGAGGCGAAGGATTCCTTGGCCAAGCAGCGCGAACGCGAGCGCAGCGACAGCCTGTCGTTCGATGACTTCCTGGCCGACTACTTCGGGACCAGTAAGACCCCGGCCTGAAGGCGGGTTCGTACCAACCAAAGTGCCAACAAAAAGCCGCTCGAGTGAGCGGCTTTTTTATTTCTCTGAACCTGAGCGATATCAGACGTGGTTGTACTCAGACATGGTTATACATGGCCTCGATTTCACTCTGGTACTTGGCCTCGATGATCTTGCGGCGCAGCTTCATGGTGGGAGTCAGTTCACCCAGCTCCATGGAGAAGGCGCTCGGCAGCAGGGTGAACTTCTTCACCTGCTCGAACTTGGCCAGCTCTTTTTGCAAGTCGGCGATGCGTGCTTCGAAGAACTCCATCACCCGGGAGTGGCGCAGCAGCTCGGTCTTGCACTGGTACTGCAGGTTGATGGAGCGGGCGTACTCCTCAAGCGACTCGAAGCAGGGCACGATCAGCGCCGAGACGAAGTGACGGGCATCGGCGACGATGGCGATCTGCTCGATAAAGCGATCCTTGCCGATGGTCCCTTCCACCAGTTGCGGTGCTACGTACTTGCCGTTGGAGGTCTTCATCAGCTCCTTGAGACGTTCGGTGAAGTAGATATTGCCCTGGCTGTCGAGCTCACCGGCATCGCCAGTACGCAGGAAGCCATCCTCGGTCATCACCTCGGCGGTCGCTTCCGGCTTGTTGTAGTAGCCGCGCATTACGGTGGGGGAGCGCACCAGCAGTTCGTTGTTCTCACCCAGCTTCACCTCGATGCCGTTCAGTGCCGTGCCGATGGAGCCCAACTTGAACTGGCTATCCTCGTAGCAGCAGACGGTGGCGGTGGTCTCGGTCATGCCGTAGCCGTACTTGAGATTGAGCCCCATCGCCTGGAAGAAGAGGTTCACATCGTCGGCCAGACGGGCGCCCGCCACCGGCAGGAAGCGGGTACGACCGCCAAAACGGGCGCGCAGCTTGCGAAACACCAGTCGCTCGGCGAGCCAGAGCTGGCCGTAGAGCAGGGGGGAGGCGGACTTGCCCGCCTGACGGGTGGCAACCATCTGCTTGCCGACCTTGGTCGCCCAGCCAAACAGGGCGCGGCGCAGAGCCGGAGCCTGAGCGACTTTGGCCTGGATCATGGCGTAGGCCTTCTCGTAGAGGCGCGGCACGGCGCACATCACGGTCGGCTGCACCTCGCCAATCACATCCATCACCTTCTGCGGATCGCGGATATAGACGTTCTCGGCGCCGCAATAGAGCACGTAGTAGCTCCATGCCCGCTCGAACACGTGGCTGAGCGGCAGCATGCAGAGCGACACATCCTGCTCGTTCAGGTCGAGGCGGCTGTTGTGCATCTCGAAACAGGCGGCGATGTTGCTGAAGTCGAGCATGACCCCCTTGGGCTCGCCGGTGGTGCCGGAGGTGTAGATCAGGGTCAGCAGATCATCCATCCGGTACTGGGTTTCCCGTACTCGCAGTTCCTGCTCGCTGGGCTGATGGTTGCCGGAGACCAGAAATGTCTGGAAGTGGCTCGCCTGCTCGCAGCCGCGCAGGTTGACGCTGCCGTCGAGGGCGATGAGCTGGCGGATCTCGCCGCTTTCAATCAGTTGCAGCGCCTGATCGAACTGAGGTTGTTCGCCAACGAACAGCACCTTGATGCCGGCATCTTTGACGATGTAGCGCAGCTGATCGAGCGTGCTGGTGGGGTAGATAGGGACGCTGACGCCGCGGGCGGCAAGGATGCCGAGATCGGCCTGGGTCCACTCCGGCATGTTGCGGGCATAGATGCCGACCATTTCGGTTGGCTGGTGGCCGGCACGGATCAGCGCCTGTGCGCAGTAGTCCATGGCCTGGCCCAGAGTACGCCAGCCGATGGCGCGCCACTGGCCATCTTGCTGAACCCGCAGGGCAGCCTTGTTGCCAAGCTGGGCAATACGTTCACGCATCAGTCGAACCAGATGAAGCTTCGGCATCAGTTAAACATCCTTTAATTACAGTTGTACGCCCGCGAGGGCACTAAAAATCGGGCTAGAGTTTAAACTCCAACATTACGGCTTACAAGTGTTCGCCGTTTGTCTTGGATCACAAAGAGCGCAAATAGCTCTCCCTTTGCGCAGACTGGCCGATACTGCTAGGAGGCAGAGAGAGGGTTAACGATATGAATCTGTGGGTGAAAGGGGCGTTGGCCGCGGTCGGGCTGATGGTGGTGGGGGGCGCTGCGTTTTGGTTCTTTGCCGGAACGTCATCACAGGGGCCCGCCAATCCCTGGTATCAGGGGGCCGAGGGGTATCAGCAGGCGCAGCAACAGGCGCTGGCGTTGGGCTATCCGCTGCTCTATGTGCTGGAGACCCCCAAGTGCCGCCGCTGCGGCGATCTGGAGAAGAAATTCTGGCAGAGCAAGGAGATGGCTGGCCCGCTTGCCCGGTTGGTGAAAGTGCGGCTCAACCCGGGCAAGGGGGATGGCAGCGAGCAGATCCTGCGCCGCTTTCCCAAAGTCGCCACGCCGCCCGGCATCTATATCCAGCAGCCGGGCCAGCCCCTCAGACCCATCAAGATAGTGGTGGATATCGATCAGATCTGGATGCCGGGGAAAACCTGGCAGCGTGGCTTCTATATGCCGCTCTCCGGGGCTGGATTCGAGGCGGTAGTGCATACCACTCTGGCCTTGCAGGATCCGGCGCTGGACAACGCCCCCCTCGATTGAGGGGGGACCAAAGGCTTGGGTACCACGAACAGGCTGGATCAGCCGAAATCGAACAGTCGCGACATCAACACCGCATCTTCCCGGTCGTTGCCGGTGCCGTAGTAGTCGGCGCGGCGGCAATATTCGGCAAAACCGGCGCTCTCGTAGAGGTTGATGGCGGTCTGGTTACCGGCCCGCACCTCGAGAAACCAGGCCTCTGCCCCGGCTTGCTTGCTGCGCGCCAGATAGGCTTGCAACAGCGCCCGTCCCAACCCCTTGCCCTGAAACGCCGGATGCACGCAGATGTTCATCAGCGAGCTGTCACCGGCCACCAGATCCGAGATATAGAAGCCCGCCGGGCGACCATCGACCAGCATCAAGCCGTTGAGATAGCGAGGACCGAAGCAGGAGAGCAGGTTGGCCTCACTCCACGGCTCCTTGTGAGCGGCTTGCTCGATGGGGTAGACAAGGTCGAAATCGCTCTCGAGCAGGGGACGAAACTCAGGCATGGGGGCTCCGGATGGCAAGGTATTGGGCATTGGGGTTGGCAGAGGCGGCATTTGTAAAATCAGGTAAAAAGAGCAGCATCACAGTGGGTCTTGGCGGCATGATGCAGGATCACGCCGCGTTGGCCGCAAGGTGTTGGCGCAGCTGTTGCCATAGGGCGCGCTTTTGCGCGGCGCTGGGGGCGAGCGGGCAGATCAGTGCATCAGGCCGCGCGGGGTTGGCCTCCGTCAACCAGAGCAGGGGGGAGGCGACTGCCGTTTGCAGATCGGCAGACGGCAGCTCGCTGAGCAGTGAGACCTCGTCGGGAGTCATGCCGAGTAACTGGCAGATATCCGCCAGCAGCGTGGTGGCAGGCAGCTGCGGCGCCAGCAACCAGAGTTTGCCGCTGGGCAGCGGAGCGTGTGTGGCCGGTGCTGTCTGGTCGGGCTGCACGGCATCTTGCGCAAGCTCGGGAGCGGGTGCTGCACCCAGCAATGCCGGACGACGCAGTTGCCAGCTTTGAATGCCCATGCGGGCCAACATGCTCTGACGAACGGGATCTTGCATTTGAGGCGACTCACTCTTGATCTGCATTGGGGAAAATTGTGTTGCGCAGGGTACACTCGAACCGCTTTTGCTGCACCCTTTGCAACGCATCATCTGGCGCATGCGGGCATGGTGCCATCACGACACTGGCTATGCATGGGCGCAGCACGCTGCCGATATGGTATCGCACTGCCTTTGCGTTTTTTCCTGCCAGAGGCGGGTATTGTGCGGCAAGAGATACCAGAATAAACATCATAACAAGACAAAACCCAAGGTCGAGCAAATGGATATCGCGCCTTGGGGCTAACATCATCCCAGCTTCGGAACACTCTCTATGTCGTCTTTAGCTCAAGCCCAGAATCCTGCGCGCCTTATTCCCATCCAGGAGCGCTTGCCCCGGCTGCTGGCCGCCCTCGGTGAGGGGCTCTACGAACGGCAGGATGCCCTGCGCCTCGGTCTGCTGGCGGCCCTCAGCGGTGAGAGTGTCTTCTTGCTGGGGCCACCCGGTATTGCCAAGAGCCTGATCGCCCGCCGCCTCAAGCTGGCCTTTCACGACGCCCGCCACTTTGAATACCTGATGACCCGTTTCAGTACGCCGGAGGAGGTGTTTGGCCCCCTCTCCATTCAGGCGCTGAAAGAGGATGGCAAATACCTGCGCCTCACCACCGGCTATCTGCCGGAGGCCGAGGTGGTGTTCCTCGACGAGATCTGGAAGGCAGGTCCCGCCATCCTCAACACCCTGCTCACCGCCATCAACGAGCGGCAGTTTCGCAACGGCGACAGCCAGCACCCCATCCCGATGCGCTTGCTGGTGACTGCCTCCAACGAGCTGCCGGCGCCGGACAGCGGGCTGGAAGCGCTCTACGACCGGATGCTGGTGCGGATCTGGATGGACCGGGTGCAGGAGAAAGCCAACTTTCAATCCATGCTGGCCAGCGATGGCCACGCCCACCATAACTTGCCGGAATCCGTGCAGATCCGGGGGGATGAGTACGAGCAGTGGCAGGGCCAGATTGAACAGGTGCGCCTGCCCGATGCCTGTTTCGAGCTCATCTATCAGCTGCGCCAGCAGCTCGACAGCCAGCTGGCCCATCGCTGTTATGTGTCGGATCGCCGCTGGAAGAAGGCAGTACGGCTTATCAAGGCGAGCGCCTTCTTCAATGGCCGCGATGAGGTCGCACCGGTAGATCTGCTGCTGTTCAAGGATTGTCTCTGGCATGACGAAGAGTCCCGCACCGCTCTGCTCGAGATGATGACCGAATTCTCCCGTCTCTACGGCTATCAGCAACTGGCGATGACCCGTCAGCTGCTGGCGTTGCGGGATCAGTTCAAACAGCTCAAACAGAGCGTGGCCCAGCGCCTGTGCACAAAGGCCCGGCAACGCAAGCAGTGGTTTGGCCGGCGGGCCCGGGGTATCGAGATCCCGCTTGCCAATGCCAGACCCTTCGGCAAGCAGGTGCACTTCCATCTGCTCACCCCGGCACCGCTGGATGGCAGCGATCCTGAACGGCTCACCCGCACCCTGGTGTTCGATCGCACCCTGCTCTCCCACTGGCGCCCCACCGGTGAGGCGCTGGTGGGTTATGAGTTCGGCAACCCGAAAGAGGGGCATTACGAGCTGGTGCTGGACGATGAGCTGCGGCTGCAGGTGCTCGATATCCAGCGCCAGCAGATCCCGTTGGTTCTGATGGAGCGTAACGCCATCCCCGAGGTGGTGCTGGCGCCCTGGTTGCAGTCGCTCGACGAGCAGCTGGTTCAGGTCGGCAAGGTGATGCAGGAGCTCAAACAGCAGCGCAGCCTGTTCGAACGTCACCAGCAACACCTCTTTATCGCCCAGCGCTGGCTGCAGCAGGTGGAAGACAGCTTCTTTGTGCTGAACCGGGATCTCGAACTGCTGCGCAACGAGCTGACCCAGTGGCGCGAGCGGTTGCCAAGGCTGGACGAGTAAGGAGCGCTCATGCTTGAGATCGGCATGCTGGATCTGGGCCTTCTCATGGGAGAGGGTGAGCTGGCGGGAGAGGTGGTGGCGCTGCTGGCGGCCTCACCCAAGATTTCCGAATTTATCAAACGCTCCCCGCTACAGGGCAAGCTGCTGAAAAAGCGCCTGCAGAGCTGGGGCGAGCAGCTTGGTGAGGAGATCCGTCACAAGCCGGTGCCGGTGGCGCTGGAGCAGGAGTACCTGCTCTATCAGGCGCATCGGCAACTGCCGATGACCGAGCTGATTGGTCGCCTGCCCGGCTTGCTGGAGTCGCTGGAGCAGTACAGCCCCTTCGCCGGTGAGGCCAGATCCTTGGTGCGTCAGCTGACTGCTCACCCCACCGAGGGGCTGCGCCAGCTCTTTATCGACAAGTGGCGCGCCAGTCTGGTGGGGAGCCTGCTGCAACTGCAGCAGCAGATCGCCGAAGCGGAGCGGGAGAAGCAGCGTCAGGAGATTGAAGATCAGCTGCTGGCGAGCCGCACCCTGGCCGATGCCCTTGACCCCAACCAGATCTCCGCCGGTGGTTTGTGGGATCTGGCGCAGGGGCACTGGCACAAGCGCAGTCTGGTGCTGGTCAAGCAATACGCCCGCATGTTGCAGCGCGAGCCTTTGCTGGCGGAGATTGCCGGTCTGCTAGGGCGCAGCGAGCGGGATCGGCGGACGCAGGAGCAACCTGTGCCGCCGGTTCAGGTGCTGGAGTTGGAGCCAGCACCCAGCGACGATGTGCCGGACGATATGGTGGGCATTCATCAGGCGAGCGATCTGATGCGGCTGCTGCCAAGCGAGGCGGTGATGCTGGGCCTGCCCGAGCTGGAGCTGGAGTTCTATCGCCGCTATCTGGAGCGGCGCCTGCTCAGCTACCAGTCACGTGGCACCTTGCCGCGTCAGCGCATCATGCTGCGCACCCCGGAGCAGGGGGGGCAGCAGTTGCAGCAGCGAGGCCCCTTTATCGTCTGCGTCGATACCTCCGGATCCATGGGTGGTTATCCCGAGGAGTGTGCCAAGGCGCTGTTTCTGGCGCTGCTCAAGGTGGCGATGGATGAGAAGCGCGGCTGCTACCTGATGCTCTTCTCCACCGAGGTGGCGACCCTCGAGATTACTGCAGATACCGGGCTGGACAAGGCGGAGCGCTTCCTCTCCATGAGTTTTCACGGCGGTACCGATCTGGTGCCTTGTCTGGAGAAGGCGCTGGCCAAGCTCGATGATCCCGCCTTTGCCAAGGCGGATGTGCTGGTCATCTCCGACTTTATCGCCCAGAGCCTGCCCCATCCCCTGCTCGATCAGATGAACCGCTATCGCCAGCGCCAGACCCGTTTTCACGCCGTCGCCATGTCCCGCCACGCCAAGCAGGCGCTGCTGCGGGTATTTGACAACAGTTGGCTGCTCGATTGCGGCCTGCGCGGCCGGCTGCTGCGGCGTTGGCAGCATCACTAGTGACCGGGAGGGGGCAACCCCTCTTGGTTGTTATCCCGCCTCCTCTTTTTCGCTGTGCGTCCCCGCTTTTATTCCAACACGATGATATCGCAGTAAAATGTGACTAGCCTGCCATTCGGGCTCTCTGTCCGGGTGATAGCCTTTACAACCATTGTTACAGGGCAAAAGATGATGATTTTCCGGCATCGGCTTGCCCGATGATCTTTCCCATTGATCCGGAGTGTGTATGAGCCGACTTGCCTCGCTGTTTTTGCTGGCGGCGTTCGGGCTGGCTGCCAAACCCTTGTCCCCCGAGCAGTTGGAAAATGAACTGGGAGGGATGGAGCGGGTCTATCAGCCGATCGAGTTGTTGCGGGAGCGCGTTGCCCGTTTGCAGCGGGACGGCAACGCCTATCCGCCGTCGCAGCAGATGCGGATCAGTCGTCTGGCTTGCTGGGCTCAATCGGCCGATGACATGCAGGAGTCCCGTACCGCCATCGCCAATGCGGAGCGGATGCTGGCCATTGCGCGCGAGCAGGGTGATGACGCCGCCGTGGCGGAGCTGACGATTTGCCGCGGCTGGTTCAATCAGCTGCTCGGCGAGGTAGCGAAGGCTCGTCACGATTACGATGAGGGGCTGCGGCTGGCAAGAGAGGCCGCCGTGCCAAAGCTGGAGGCGCTGGCGCTGGCCCGCCGGGGGGCCATGCTGTCTTTTCAGGGGGTCTCAGGCCAGGGGCTGGTGGATCTCACCAAGGCGCACAATATCTATGAGCAGCTGGGGTTGCCCACCTGGTATCACCAGGCGCAGCTCGAGATTGCGGCAGCATTTCGCCGGATGGGCCTCTATGCCGAAGCGCTCGCCACCCTCAACCAGTTGAGTGAACACTTTGCCAGGAGCCACGATGGATTTGGCTCGGCAAGGCTAAGTGATCAGCTGGCGATGGTCTATCTGCAGACCGGGCGTTATCAGGATGCGCTGGGCGAGCTTGAACGCAGTGCGGCCTTTTATAATCAGCCTCAATATCTGATTGAGCATGCCGAACGCATGGTGATGCAGGCCGAGGCTCTGCTCGGGCTGGATCGCCCCGCTGATGCCGGACGCTTGCTGGCACAAGCGGCGAAGGTGCTCTCTCCCGACGTTGACCCCATCCTCCATGCGCATCTCGAGCTGGTGCGGGCGAGGTTGAGAGTCGAACAGCAGGAACCGGCGCCAGCCTTGCGTGCGCTTGAGAAGATTGAGCCGATTTTGAAGGTGGAAGGGCACGTGCGCTTTTTGCTCGAGCTCTACTGGGTGCGCAGTCGGGCGCTCGAGTTGCAAGGCGACTATCCGGCGGCGCTCGCCGCATTGCGGGAGCATCTGGTGCAGGAGCAGCGGCTCGATCAGCTGTTACGGGAACAGAGCACGGCCTGGGTTCGCGGCGAGTTCGAGCTGGCACGTCAGGAGGGGGAGAACGAGCGACTGCGAGTCGAGCAGAAACTGCAGCAGCAGGAGCTGGAGCAGGTCAAGGAGCGTCGCTTCTGGCTGCTGGTGGTGATGGTGCTCTGCGGGGTACTGGCACTGCTGACGATGGGGTGGCTGCTTGATCGCAACCGTCGGATGCGTCGTCTGGCCTTTACCGATGAGCTGACCGGCATCAACAACCGCCGTCGGGTGCTGCGGCAGGGCAGCGATATGTTGGCGCAGGCTCGCAGGCAGGGCACGCCATTTTGTCTGCTGGTGTTCGATATCGATCACTTCAAGCGGATCAACGATACCCTGGGACATCATCAAGGAGACAGGGTGCTGCAATGGGTCTCTCGGGCGGCAGATCGACAGCTGCGACACCAGGATCAGTTGGGGCGTACCGGCGGAGAGGAGTTCTTGATCCTGCTGCCGGATACCAGCCTTGAAGAGGCGTGCCGGGTGGCTGAGCGGATCCGCCACACGGTCGCCAACCGGGCGCTGCCCGGCATGTCGTACCCGGTAACCATCAGTATCGGGTGTGCCTCTCTGCGAGACGATGATCAGGATCTGGCGGCCTTGATCCAGCGTGCCGACAATGCTTTGTATCGTGCGAAAGAGGTGGGGCGCAACCGGGTGGAAACAGATGATTGACGGGCTGGGTATTGTCACTCACCAGGGTGTCATCGCTATTGGGGAGCACACTGATACGGCGATGATGCTCGTCCCCTGCGCTCGTTCTTGCCTGCGATGACAGATTGGCAAGCGCGAGCGCAGAAGACCGTCAGAAGGGCGTTATGCCCAGGCGCTGCCGCCATTGAGATGAAGCACCTCACCATTCATGTTGTTGTTGCTCATCAGGAACAGCGCGGCCTGCGCATAATCCTCTCCCTCACCCAAGCGTTTCAACGGCAGGCTTTGCGCCACTGCTGCCACTTTTTGTGGGTCATTGCCCAGCGCTTTAAGCAGCATGGGAGTGCGCATGGGGCCCGGGTTGATGACGTTGATCCGACGGGGGGTCAGCTCGGTCACCAGACTGTGAGCCAGCGTTTCAACCGCGCCAGCTGCAACGGCAGGGAGTGCTTTACCCAGTTGTGGGCGGCGCGTCACCATCCCGGACGTGAGCACGATGGAGCCGCGTTCGGACAGTTTGGGTGCTGCGGCGCGGATCGCATGAACACTTCCCCAGAAGCGGCTGTCCATGTTGATTTTCAAATCCTCGATGGCAGCGGTGAGAAAGCTGCCTGGTCGCATGACAGCGGCGGTAATGACGAGATGATCCAGCGAATCCAGCTGGTTGAAAAAGTGATTGACGGAGTCGACGTCGAGAATATCCAGTTGATGGCCACTGGCATTTGGGCCCAGTTCAGCCAGTGCAGTGGCAAGCTGCTCACGGCTGGAACCGCCGATAATGACCTTGGCGCCTTGCTCGATCGCTTGTTGGGCGGTGGCCAGGCCAAGACCCGAGGTACCACCGATAATGACGATCTGTTGATTGTGCAGGGTGGAATGTTTCATGTAATGACCTCTCCATTATGTAGATACGATTTACATATTTGTAGCTGGATAGGGAAAGTCCAAGTATGAAAATTTATCAAGAGTGGTTGTTGCTGGCATGGGGAGGGGGCCAAGTCCACGTGGTCCGGATGCTGCCATTCGATTCGGAGTGTTTGATTTTCTGTTCAGTTGGAACCTGTGGAACGGATGTGCGGCCAAATTATCATCTCTTGTCAGGCTGGGTATTTTTCACTCGCGCGGGTATAATGTCGCGCAATTTTGCTTTGACTCAGGCGAGAAGACCCATGTAACGCAACCCTCCTCCCTCTCTCCACCAGGTTGGCAACACGCCAGCTGGCGTGGCTTTCGTTGCGTATACATGTGCCGTGAGCGGCATTCCGGATTTATTCCCACGGTGGCTGATGCCACCGCTCAATAGAAGAACGTTGAATTATGTCAGCTGAATTTCTGAGTGAAGTCTCCAAGAGACGCACTTTTGCGATCATTTCGCACCCGGATGCGGGTAAAACCACCATCACCGAGAAAGTCCTGCTGTTCGGACAGGCCATTCAGCGCGCCGGTACCGTCAAGGGCCGTGGCTCGGGCCAGCACGCCAAATCCGACTGGATGGAGATGGAGAAGCAGCGTGGTATCTCCATCACTACCTCGGTGATGCAGTTCCCCTATGCCGATTGTCTGGTCAACCTGCTCGATACCCCGGGTCACGAGGACTTCTCTGAAGATACCTACCGTACCCTGACCGCGGTCGACTGCTGCCTGATGGTCATCGATGCCGCCAAGGGTGTTGAAGACCGGACCCGCAAGCTGATGGAAGTCACCCGTCTGCGTGATACCCCCATCCTCACCTTCATGAACAAGCTGGACCGCGAAGTGCGCGATCCGATGGAAGTGATGGATGAGGTGGAGCGCGAGCTGAAGATCATGTGCGCCCCCATCACCTGGCCTATCGGCTGCGGCAAATCTTTCAAGGGTGTCTATCACCTCTACAAGGATGAGACCTATCTCTATCAGAGCGGTCAGGGCCACACCATCCAGGAGAAGCGGGTGGTCAAGGGGCTGAACAACCCGGATCTGGATGCCGCCGTCGGCGAAGATCTGGCCCAGCAACTGCGCGATGAGCTGGAGCTGGTGCAGGGCGCCTCTCCCGAGTTCGATCACGATGCCTTTATCGCTGGCGAGATGACCCCGGTCTTCTTCGGTACTGCACTGGGTAACTTCGGTGTCGACCACATGCTGGATGGCCTGACCGACTGGGCGCCGTCTCCCATGCCACGCAAGGCCGAGAGCCGCGAAGTGGTGGCGACCGAGGAGAAGTTCTCCGGCTTCGTGTTCAAGATCCAGGCAAACATGGATCCGAAACACCGTGACCGTATCGCTTTTATGCGTATCGTGTCAGGTACTTACAGCAAGGGCATGAAGATGCGCCATGTGCGTATCGGCAAGGATGTGAACATCTCCGATGCCGTGACCTTTATGGCCGGTGACCGTGAGCAGGCGGAAGACGCCTTCGCCGGTGACATCATCGGTCTGCACAACCACGGCACCATCCAGATCGGTGACACCTTCACCCAGGGTGAAGATCTCAAGTTCACCGGTATCCCGAACTTTGCACCGGAACTGTTCCGGCGTATCCGCCTGCGCGACCCGCTCAAGCAGAAGCAGCTGCTCAAGGGGCTGGTCCAGCTCTCCGAAGAGGGCGCGGTGCAGGTGTTCCGTCCGCTGATCAGCAACGATCTCATCGTTGGTGCGGTCGGTGTGCTGCAGTTTGACGTGGTGGTTTCGCGCCTCAAGAGCGAGTACAACGTCGAGGCCATCTACGAGGCGGTCAACGTCTCCACCGCCCGCTGGGTGGAAGGGACCGACGTCAAGAAGTTCGAAGAGTTCAAGCGCAAGAACGAGGTCAACCTGGCCCTCGATGGCGGTGACAACCTCACCTATATCGCGCCGACCATGGTCAACCTGCGCCTGGCACAGGAGCGCCACCCCGACGTGGAGTTCCGCCAGACTCGCGAGCACTGATAACGGTTTGTTTGCCTGTTGGCAGATAATCAAAGAGACCCCGCTTCGGCGGGGTCTCTTGTTTTGTGCCGTTTTGCCTGTTTAAGGAGGGATGCAGGGGGTAATGATTCAGCATATACCAGTCGCAAGCAGCCCTCACCCTAGCCCTCTCCCGGAGGGAGAGGGAACCATCAGAGGTCAGCCTGAAAGATCGCGGAAGTGTTTTTGCCCCCTTCTCCCCTTGCGGGAGAAGGGTTGGGGATGAGGGGGGCTACCCCAGTGTCAGCACCATACAGATCTCGCAATCCCCGTGGCCGGTGCAGCCAAGGGGGTTGGGCAGGTGTTCAAAGCCCAGTGATTCGTAGAGGCTGGTGGCTTCGCGCAAGACCTCGGTCGTTTCCAGATAGCAGCGCTGATAACCAAGCGCGCGCGCCTCGTCCAGTGCCTGCAACACCAGCCGCTTGCCAAGGCCCAGTCCGCGCAGGGCGGGCATAAAGTACATCTTCTGCAGCTCGCAGACTCCCTCTTCTCCCGCCAATGGCGCGATACCACCACCGCCGAGGATGGAACCGTCCGGCCCTTCGATGACCCAGTAGCGACTCTTCTCCCCCTGATAGCTCTGGGAGAGGGTGTCGAGATTGGGATCGGATACCCCATAGCCCTTGTCGGCGGTGAGGCCATATTCGGCCGAGACGGCGCGGATCACCAAGGCGATCTGGGCATTGTCCGCCGCCGTGATGGGGCGGATCTGGTAACCCCGCTGGCGACGGGCGCGGGAGAGGGCGCTGCGATAGAGCCGCAGCCCTTGCCACAGCTGCTCCCGCTCGGGCTGGCTCAACTGCGCCAGCATCTCTTCCATCGCCCCGTCCATTTCCCGGTGCAACTCCAGCAGCATCCCCTGACCGTTGACGGTGAGGCGGGCCTCCTTGCTGCGGCCGTCGGAGGGGTGCGGGTGCCAGCTGATAAGCTCCCGCTCGGCGAGGCGTGCCAGCGGACGGCTGGCGTTGGATTTGTCGATGTGCAGCTTTTCTGCCAGCTGCTGGTTGGTAGCCGGGGCGTTTTCCAGCTCGATCAGCAGGTGAGCCTCGATGGGGGTGAGGGCCAGATTGCCGCACTGCTGGGAGAGCATGCCGAGTTCGCGAACCAGATCGCGCGACAGGGCGCGCAGGGGACGGGGATCCATATCGTGGGTTCCTTTTTAGTTGTGCATGACAACTAAAATAGCGTAAAAGTTGTAACTCGCAACTTTTTTCTCTGTCATGTTTGTATGGGGGAGGTGGAGCAGACTAACCCTGTGTCACTGGATGGGATCAGGATTAGCTGCGGTGATGGCCTGCTATCAGCCTTTGGCGGTCGGAATGCCCCAATCATTCAATCTGGTCTGCCACTGGTGAAGCCCTGCCTTGATCCGAAACGGCCCCAGTTGCCATGGGGTGGGCATGGCTTGCTCCAGCGTGCGAGCCAGCAGCTGTTTGGCCCAGCCCGAACGGTCGGTGCCCTGCCAGCTACCGCCCTGTAACTGCAACATGGAGATGACCTGATGCAGTTCGTGCAATCTGCCGATGCTCTGCTCTTGCTTGAGCTGGCGCATTCTGGCCTGGGATGGCAGTAACCAGCCAAGCAAGCGGGCGGTACGGCTGGTAGCTGGTTGCCGTAGCGCCTGAATACCCTCGTCCAGCACCTTGAAGTAGGGCTGGGTGAGCGTGACTCCCAACATATCTAGGGTATGGGAGGAAAACCGATCTGCATCTGAGTGGGTCGGAAGATTCAGGGTGTTAGCCTCGACTTGCTGCAGGTAGTGGTTGTTTTCCTCCTTGAGCTGCTGCGCCAGCTCTCGCACCTGGGGGAGGGATAACCGGGCCAGGATTGTCAAATCGACACGGGTTGCCGGGATCGGAACTGCCGGGGGCAGATGCTGGCCATCCAGTTCGGCTTGCAGGTTGGCGGCTGCTCTGGTCAGTTTTGCCAGGGCCTGACAGGCCGGGCGATTGGCCAGTTGGCGGGTGATCTCCTGCTCCAGCTTGAGATGTTCCTGTACCTCCTGCTGCCTTCGCTGGGCCTCCTTCTGCAGTTCGATCGTTGGATTGGGCAGATCATCGCTTGGTGCTGCAGTGGGGGTGGCAAGCGCTGCTGGCGGTAGCGGTGTGGCCCGTACAGTGAAGTTGAACTCCAGTATCCCTTCGAGTTTGAAGTGACGACCCAGAATGCTTTCCCGCACGCTCGCTTGGGCGAAGGCGTTATAGAGCGCACCACGGCCATGACCGGCCAGCAGACGGTTTATCAGGGTTGCAGTCTCCTCCTTGCGGGAGGGAAGGGCGTTGATCTTGACCTGTACCCCACTGGGTGTATCGAGCAAGCCAAGATAGCGGCCGATCTCGGGTTGTTGCAGGTAGTCTCGCAGATAGGCGGTATGGCGCTCACGTTTGGCCGGGTCGGCGTCCAGATAGTGTTGCAGCACCTGTTTTAGCTCCTGCGCCAGTTGCAGCAGTTCGGGTTCGCGCAAGGATCGCGATGGAAGTGGTTGGCTGCGTAACTGGCAGGATTTGCTGCCAAAGGCGCCCTTGAGAGTGATATAGCGCCCGATCTCACCGGTGGGATCTTTGACCAGGGTCTGGATGAATGTTTTGCCGTCCGGCAGTTTTTTTAGCTGGTTGAGCAGGGTGACCAGGTGGGCCATGGGATCGGTTTTCGCCAGCGTCGGTTTGCCGAGTTCATTGCGCATCTGTCCAGCGCTCAGCAATTCATCCAGCGCGGTTTGCTGTTCGGGGTGCTGTGCCAGATAGCCCGAGAGCCCCTTGCGCAGTTCATGGTTCAGCAACTGCTGGCTATCTGGTGTCAGGGCTGGTGGGGGCGGAAGTGTCAGTTCAGCCCGTTCGGCGGTGGGGGCGGTCAGATTGCGAAACAGGTTAATCAGGCGATGGCCGGGATTGCTCTGGTGGCTGGGTGGCATTGCGATAGCTGCAAGTGGGGCGCTGTGGTCGATCTTCATGATGAGCTCCTTGCTCACAGCTCTGCTGCGTAGAGTCGGGGGGTGAGGTCATGAGCCAGTCCGACAAGTTGACCCATCAGGTTGTCGAGCAGTGGTTCATCGCAGTGAGCGAGAAAAATCTGGGCGTAGAGGGTGAGGATTGGCATATCGCTATCCAACCCGAGCCAGGTGCCACCCATCAGAGCGACCTCGCTATTGAGGCTCAGCCAGTGTTGCAGGTTGGCGGGGGTCAGATGATTGGCATCCAGCTGGCCTGTCATCGGAGTGGTGATGAGCAGCACGCTCTCATCGGGAGCGACTTCCAGCCACCACTCTCTATTCTGCGGATCCAGCAACAGAAAGATCCGGTTTTTCTCATCCGGGGCCGCAGGGACCTGCGTACCGGAGAGGCGGGCGATCCAGTGATAAACAGGGTGGTGTGACATGGTGGGCTCTCCCTTTTGCCAAGTGTTGGGAAGAGTATTTCATGGTGTGGCGGCACGCTCTGTCAGTGCTGGCCGCAATTATGGCGGGAAAGGACGAACGACAGCTCCTATGATTGGGCTGCCGCAGGATGCTCGTCAGGCGGCTCTGATAGCCAGCTCCGGGCGGCGGGAGAAGCAGCGGGCGAGCAGCAGCATGGTGGCGACGCCTATGGTGCCCAGCACCAGCCAGGGGAGGGCCGGTTGTCCCTGTTGCAGCGAGAAGTCATAGAGGGAGCCACCGCCCACGTAGCCGGTCATGCCTCCCAGCGCCAGTCCGAGGCGGCTGAAGCCCA
>NZ_JBFODV010000043.1:0-11168 GCF_040908495.1 Aeromonas sp. R1-1
GGCGCGTGCCCTGGGACAAACGGGTGAACCGAGGGAACCCGAAGCAGGAGGGCGAACAAGTGGGGGATAAGACTTTTGGTGTTATTTGCCAAAGAGAGCGGGTCTTTCCAAAGTCACTCGCCAAGCCGCGCAGCGGCGGCGAAACCCCGTCGAGGACGGAGTCCTCGCGTCCTGCATGGCGAAGCCATGCCAATTAAACGGCGATATTTCGCCAAGCAATGACGTTACCGACACCTCACCCTAGCCCTCTCCCGCAAGGGGAGAGGGGACGGTTACCGCGGACGATTACGCTTCGCTAATCGACCCTACGCTAAACTGGCTACCGCCCCTGACTCTCGCTACCAGATTGCGCCGTTGACCATTGATCTCGGAAAAGGGGTCAACAGACGCCCGTCGCCATATTACGGAGCCAGAGTGGTCTTATCTATGGTTTTGATGGGCTAACTATCAGAAAGGAGTGATTTTTTGCGCTGGCACAAACTTTTATTAATTAGCGATTAGTTGATGGTTGTCGGGGCTTGGCAGTGGCAGGGCGGTGGGGTGACGCCGCGAGGGGAGTGCAAACGGTAAAAAGAGGGGAGCGCAAACAGTAAAAAGCGAAGGGGCCCGCGGTGGGCCCCTTGTTGCTGGCGCTCGACGCGGCGCCGCTATTTGGCGGCGGGGGTTGGGAAGTATTTGCTGTGCAGCAGCGGGTATTCGCTGCTCGCCAGCACCTGGGTCAAGCCGGTCTGGAACTCCTTGACCAGCTCGTCGCTCACCGGATGGCTGAAGGCGAAGCAGAACTGCTCCGAGCTCAGTACCCATTGCTCCTTGAAGCGGGCGGGATCGAGTTTTTGTTCGACGATCAGCTGCTCCATGGTGGTCTTGTTGGTGGAGACCAGATCGACCCGGCCGGAGGTGAGCATCTTGAGCGCCTGTGCCAGCCGGTTGGCGGCCATCAGTTTGGTCTCGTCAAAGCCGTTGTTGAGCAGCAGTTGCTCCCCCACATCGGCCCGCACCGCGCCGATATTGAACGCCTTGGCATCGTCGAGCTTGGTGATGGTGATATTGCGATCGGCCAGCCCCACCAGCACGATCTCGGCATACCCGATGGGGCAGGCCCACTTGAATAGGGGATCCCGCGCCTGGGTGCGGGCGGTGGAGAAGAGCACCGCATTGGGCTTTTGGGTCAGCAGGTAGTAGCCGCGCGCCCACGGCATGATGGTGACGGGCTGCGCCGGCGTATTGGTCTTTTTCCACACCAGTTGCAGCAGCTCGACTGCGAGGCCGGTGGGGGCGCCGCTGGCATCGGCGTAGTTGTAGGGTTTGTACTCTTCGGTGATGTAGTGCAGTTTGCCGAGCTCAGGACTCGCCTGTGCGAGGGTGGCCAGCAGCACCCCGGCCAATCCAATCCATGGTTTCATTTTTGCCATCCTGATCAAGGGAATATCTGCTCAAGTGTGACCAAGCTGGCCGATTTCGCCAAGGCGACGGAGCATGTTTGGCAAAAAAGCGCGGGCGCACCCCGCCATCCCGCACCCTATGCCAGCGGTGATCAGGGCGTTAGCGCAGCGGCAGGTATTTGGCTTGCAGGGCCGAGAAATCCGCCGAGGCGACGACCTGGGTCAGCGCCTGCTGAAAGAGGGCGACCTCGCTGTCGGGCACCTGACGGCTGAAGGCGTAGCAGAGCGGTCTGGCATCCAGCACGAAGGCGACATGAAAGTCATCCGGCTTGAAGCCCAGTTGTTGCAGGGTTTGATAGCCCACCAGCTTGTTGGTCGCAAAGAGATCGGCGCGACCAGAGGTGAGCATTTTGGCCGCCTGGGTGAGGCGGTTGGCCAGCATCAGCTGGTGCTCATCGATACCGCGTTCGAGCAGCAGCTGTTTGGATACGGTAGAGCGCACCACGCCGACCTTGTAGCGGCTGATCTCGGCCTCCGAGCCGAGGGTGATGTTGTCCGCCTTGCGCCCCAGCAGCACAAACTCCGAGTGATCGATGGGACAGGCCCACTTGAAGAGCGCTTCCCGCTGCGGGGTGCGGGCGGTGGCAAACAGCACCACATTGGGTTTTTGTTGCAGCAGGTTGTAGCCCCGGGCCCAAGGCAGAATGCGGATTGGCTGGGGCGACACGCCCCGCGCTTTCCAGATAAGCTGCATCAGCTCTACCGACAATCCGGTCGGCATCCCTTGCTGGTCGCTGAAATTAAACGGGGGAGAGATTTCGCTCAGATACTCGAGTTTGCCCGGATCGGCCTGCGCGAAGGTGGCCCACAAGAGCAGTAGCAGATGAGGTAGGTGCCATGTCCGCACGGGAAAGATCCTTCGCAATCAACTATGTAGCCCAGTTTGACTGCTTGTGGCGGGAATAGCTAGCCACCTCTATTGCATCTTTCATCAATAAAATGGGCAGCGAACTGCTGCCCAGCGGGTGAGTGAGTGCTCAGCGCACCGGCAGGTATTTGGCCTGCAATTTGCGAAACTCCTCCGAGGCGAGGGCGCGGGTCAGGCCCTGCTGAAAGAGGGTGATCTCGCTGTCGGGCACCTGACGGCTGAAGGCGTAGCAGAGCTGCTCGGCGCTCAGCACCATGGCCACGTTGAAGTCGTCGCTGCTCAGCTTCAATTCGCGGATGGCGTCATATCCCGCCAGCTTGCTGGTGGCGAGCAGGTCGGCGCGGCCGGAGAGCAGCATCTTCAACCCCTGCGACAGACGGTTGGCCGGGATGATGTTGTTATCATCCATGCCGTTGTTGAGCAGCAGCTGCTCGGCGGCGTCCGAGCGCACGGCGCTGATCTTGTACTGGCTCATCTGTTCGAAGGCGGTCAGGGTGATGTTCTGCGCTTTGCGGCCTAGTAGTATGTACTCCGAGTAGCCGATGGGGCATACCCACTTGAAGAGATCCTCCCGCGCCTGGGTGCGGGCGGTGGAGAAGAGCACCACGTTGGGCTTCTGGGTTAGCAAGTAATAACCCCGCGCCCAGGGCAGGATGCGCACCGGCTGGGGCGTCACGCCGCTGTGTTGCCAGATCATCTGCAGCAGATCAACCGCAAGGCCGGTGGGCTGGCCTTGCGGATCGCTGAAGTTGTAGGGGGGGTACTCTTCGGTGAGGTACTCGAGCTTGCCCAGATCAGCCCGGGCCGTCGAGGCCCAGCAGAGCAGCAACAGATGACAGATCAGCCATATCCTCATTGGGAACATCCTTAGCGATCAACCTTCCCTTGAGTGTGACCATGAACAGAGTAAATAGCCACTCACGGCCGTTACCAGCGGGCGCGGGTCTGCCCGATGGGCTGGTAGGCCTCATCCCGCAGCCCCACCAGCAGGGTCTTGCCATCCGCTTGCAGCCGGAACTCGCCGTAGCGGGCCGCTTCGTACTGCTCCCCCGTGCCTTCTTCAAAGAAGTAGGCATCGGGGCCGATCTGCCACTGCCGCTCGCTCTGGTGCACCTGCAATAGCCGCTCATCGCTGGCGAGCCGATCTGGTTTGCCATCGGCCACCAGAGTGGCCACCTGATGGGCATCGAGGCGGATCACCAGGGTGTCGCTGCCCTTGTTTTGAGTCGCACGGGCATCGCGGCTGGTCAGCTCGCGGGCAATCTCATAGTTGAGCCGCATGTAATCCCCCTGCATCAGGGAGCGGGGATCGACCGGAGCGAGCCGCAGCAGCACCACTTCGCCGCTGCTCATGGCGTGCTCATAGCGCCAGACGGTGGCATTGATGCCTGCCAGGATGGCGAGGCCACTCAGCAACAGGGCCAGGTGTCGGGTGACGGGTTTCATGAGTCGCTCCTTGCCGCGAAGGTGGTGAGCAGCTGGCGGGCCACCAGCAGCAGGATGCCGGAGCCCAGCAGCAGCCAGGATTTGGTCATCAGGGTGAGCCCCAGGTCGTAGTAATAGAGCGAGCCATAGCCGAGCAGCAGCAGGGCCGAGAGGGTCATCAGTCCCAGACTGCCGGCATAAAACCCGAGGATCAGCACCAGTGCGCCTGCCCCCATGCCGGGGATAACGGCGCTGATCAGCACCAGTGGCAGGCCAAACAGCAGGGGGAGCCTCAGCTTCACCATCA
This sequence comes from Aeromonas sp. R1-1, assembly GCF_040908495.1. Classification (NCBI taxonomy): domain Bacteria; kingdom Pseudomonadati; phylum Pseudomonadota; class Gammaproteobacteria; order Aeromonadales; family Aeromonadaceae; genus Aeromonas; species Aeromonas sp. R1-1. The sequence continues at coordinate 4,043 of NZ_JBFODV010000043.1, forward strand.
CCGCCAGCAGCAGGGTGGCGCAGAGCAGGGGATTGAGCCAGAGCGGCAGGCGCGACAGCCCCAGTTCGTCCAGCATGCTGCTGCCGCCATCCCACAGCGGGTGGTGCAGGCGGCCCAGCACCAGCAGGGAGAGGGCGAGCCCCAGCGTGATGGAGTGGTAGAGCTGGTGGCGCTCTGGATCCTTATCTGCCCGCAGCCAGCAGAAGGTGATGGCCGCCATCACCAGCGGCAGGGCCAGCAGTTGCAGCCCGAGGCAGGCAAGGCCAAGGGTGAGCAGCAGGGCCGCCGCCACGCTGTGAAACAGCCGCACCAGCCAGTGATCGAACAGCACGGCGATGGCAAGGGAGAGCAGGCACAACCCAAACCAGAGCAGGGCGTGATGGAGATCCAGCTGATCGAGCAGGCCATAGAGCAGCCAGGCATCGGCCGCCAGGGTGAGGGCCAGCACGAACTGATCCCAGAGATCGCCGCTTTGGCTGCGATTGAGGGCGTAGGCCCCCGCCAGCAACACGGCCCCGAGCAGCAGGGCACTGTTGGCCTCGCGGGTCAGCTGCTCGAAGGTCATAAAGAGAAAGAAGAGCAGGAACAGGGCGGCAATCCAGCCCACCAGCCCCAGCATAAAACGGCTCGACCAGTGGGGCTGGGTGTCACGGGGCATCTCCCCTTCCACCAGATTGGTCTGTTGCAGCGCTTGCCAAAGGGTCAGATCACTCATGAGACCTCCGTTGTTGTTGCAGCCAGCGGGCGGCGGTGACCGAAAGGCCGATGGCAATCAGGCTCAGCAGCAAGAAGCCGTTGATGTCGGGCTCCATCCACTTGCCCAGCGCCGCGAGGATGACGGCAATCAGGCTGAGGCACCCCATGGCGAGTCCGGCGATAAATCTGTGGTGCCACAAGGCATAGGCCGCGGCGAGCCAGCCAAGCCAGAGCGGCCACACCAGCGCAGAGGCGGCATCGAAGAGCGCTAGCAGGGCGAGCAGGGTGGCGCCAAGTCCGGCGGCAAGACCCGCCAGCCAGCTTGGCATCAGGCGCCAGCTGGCAGGTGCCAGCAGAAGCAGACCCCAGAGGGCGGCGTTGAGCAGGGTAAGGCACCAGCCCAATCCCTCTTCATCGAAGGTAAAGAAGAACGTGAACAAACCGAGCCGCCAGTAGAGCACCAGCGCCAGTTGGCCGAGCAGCCAGCTCAAGGTCCAGAGCAGGGGGCTTTGGCCAAATGCCGCCAGCGGCACCAGCATCAGCGCCCAGGTGGCGAACAGCTGCCAGGGATCGGCGCCGGTCTGGTAGGTCTGACCCACCAGCGCCAGCAGGGCGCCGACATTGAGGGCGATGGCGAGCAGCAGTGCCTGACGGGGGGTATCCCCCAGCGGTTTGCGCCACAGCAGAAGCAGCATGGCGAGCAGCGGCGCCTCCAGCAGGGCGAGGCGGGAGACCCGGCCCAGCTCCTGCCAGTTGAAGGCGACGAAGAAGATGAGACCAGCCCCGATACAGAGGGCGCCGAGCCAGAGCAGCAGCCGGTCAAACAGCCACTGCCAGCGCGCCGGATGGGGGGGAAGATCGGCGAGGGTCAGGGCGTCCGCCAGCTTCTCTGGCGCCAGCCGTCCCTGTTTGACCCATTCGAGAAGCGTCTCTCTTGATACGTTGTGCATGGGGGGACTCCGCGAGGTTTGCCCCATTATGGCATGAGGCACCCGCAACCGTGCACTGCCCCTTGGCGGTAAAGCAGGTGGTTGCGACAGCGGATTACGCAATAGACACAGCAGTAAACAAAAAGCCCTCCACAGGGGAGGGCTTGAGCAGCGGAAAAGGCGATCAGGCAAAGATCAGAGTGCTCACCCCAAGGCCGACGAAGAGGATGGCGCAGGCGATGCGGATCCCCTTGAGCGGCAACTTGTCTGCCCCCAGCTTGCCGATCAGCACCACAGGCACGTTGGCCAGCATCATGCCGAGGGTGGTCCCGGTAATGACCTGCACCAGCGAGTCATACTTGGCGGCCAGCAGCACGGTGGCAATCTGGGTCTTGTCGCCAATTTCGGCGATAAAGAAGAGCACGAAGGTGGCCATAAAGGGGCCGTATTTATCCAGCGAGCTCTCCTCGTCATCCATCTTGTCCGGCACCAAAATCCAGATAGCCATGGCGATAAAGGCGATGGCGACCAGCCAGGTCATTATCTTGGGATCGAGCCAGCGACTGATGAACTCGCCAATCCAGGCAGCGCCCGCATGGTTGAGCAGGGTAGCCGCCAGCATGCCGGCGATGATGGGCCAGGGCTTGCGAAAACGGCAGATGAGCAGCAACGCCAACAGCTGGGTTTTATCGCCGATTTCGGCAATAGCGACGCTGAGGGTTGAGGTTAACAAGGCTTCCATAAAAATGACCGGGGGACGGAATTGTTATAAACCAAAGACAAGCCTGCGCCATCCGTCCCCGGTATTGGCACTGGCCCGTCAAAGGTCTTGTCAAATCCATGGCTGGCATGGATCACCCTGACCATGGTGATTTGGCACCAAGTATGTTGATCAGGGTCGCAAACCGGTATTCATGCAATGGATGGAACCGGCGTGCGAGACTACTCCCCCTCGATGGGAGCGGGCATTCTAGGGAAAAACCGCATGAGTGACAAGGGGATCAGCCACCCACCAGCTTGACGCTGAAACCGGCTTTCTCCAGCTCGGTTTTGATCAGGTCCCGTTTATCCCCCTGGATCTCGATCACCCCCTCCTTGATACCGCCTCCGGTGCCGCACTTTTTCTTGAGCAGGGTGGCCAGGGATTTTTGCTGATCGGCGGGTACGCCATGAATGGTGATCACCCCGGCACCCTTGCGCCCCTTGGTCTCGCGGCGAATGCGCACGGTGCCGTCGGTGGGGAAGGGGGAGGCGGATTGGGGAGCGCTCTGCTCCTTGATCATGCCGCCATCTGTGCTGTAAACGAGGCGGCTATTGTTGTCGTGACTCATGGCATTACTTTATGGGTTAGCTAAGCGGAGTTTGATTTTACTCAAATAAAAGTTGAAGACACAGCTTATAATGCCCCAAGTAAAAGCGAATTATTATTGTTTAACTTCAGGAGTCAGTCATGGTACTCACGCAGTTGTCACCGGGACAGAGTGCTCGCATCAAGAATATGAATCAGCTCGCCCGGCCGCTGCGCCGCAAACTGATGGTGATGGGCCTGTTGCCCCAGACTGAAGTCATCTATCTGCGCTCCGCCCCCCTGGGGGACCCGCTCCAGATCCAGTGCCAGGGGATCTGTCTCTCCATGCAAAAGAGTCTGGCCCAGCAAATAGAAGTCGAGCCGGTATAACCCCCTGTTCGGCTACCGCTCCGGTCAAGGAACGTCACCGGGAGCGGTTCAGAGACAAGAAGTCGAACCTGCAAAGCAGCTTGCCACACGCAGGCGGCGGGTTCAGAAGAAAATAGAGGTAGAGCTGGTATGAATTATTCCCTGGTAACGGTAGGTAACCCCAATAGCGGCAAGACCTCCCTGTTCAACGCCCTGACCGGCGCCCGCCAGCAGGTAGGCAACTGGAGTGGTGTCACCGTCGACAAGAAGATGGGTGAGTTCAGCGCGGGTGAACATCACTTCAAGCTGATGGATCTGCCCGGCATCTATAGCCTGGCCAGTCAGGATGGCAGTCTGGACGAGCAGATCGCCAGCCGCTTTGCCCAGGGCCAACAACCCGACCTGCTGCTCAACGTCATCGACGCCGCCAATCTGGAGCGCTCCCTCTACCTCACGCTGCAACTGCGCGAACTGGGCCTGCCCATGGTGGTGGTGCTCAACAAGCTGGATATCCTGCAAAAGCGCCGCATCGTCATCGACGAGAGCAAGCTCGGCAAATCCCTCGGTTGCCCGGTGGTGGCCCTCTCTGCCCACAACAGCAAGCAGGTTGCCGCCTTCAAGCAGCAGATCCGGCAGTTTATCGGTCAGCCGCAAGCCGCCTTGCAGCTCGATTACGGCCACGAGCTTGAAACCGATCTGGCGGAGCTGGAGACCCTGCTCGCCCCGCATCACCTCACTACCCGTGGTCGCGCCCTGCGTCTGCTGGAAGAGGATGCGGTGATGCAGGAGACTCTGCTGCCCGGTCAGCAGGCGGCCGCCGCCAATGTGGTAGCTCGCGCTCATCAAGGGCAGGATATCGACCTGCAACTGGCAGATATCCGCTACGGCCATATCCACCAGTGGGTACAACAGGCTCGCCAGCAGAAGGGCAAGCTCACCGAGGCCCAGAGTGAGTGGCTGGATCGGGTGCTGCTCAATCGCTGGATTGGCATCCCCTTCTTCCTGTTTGTCATGTACCTGATGTTCATGTTCGCCATCAAGGTGGGCAGCGCCTTTATCGACTTCTTCGACATCATGGGCGGCGCCCTGTTTGTCGATGGGGTGCACCACCTGCTGGGGCTGATCAATGCCCCCGAATGGTTGGGCGCCATTCTGGCTGACGGCTTCGGGGTTGGTTTGCAGACCGTGGCCACCTTTATTCCGGTGATTGGTTGCCTCTATCTGTTCCTCGCGGTACTGGAGAGCTCCGGCTATCTGGCCCGCGCCGCCTTCGTGGTGGATGCCCTGATGCGCCGCCTCGGCCTGCCGGGCAAGGCGTTCGTGCCGATGCTGATGGGCTTTGGCTGTACCGTCCCCTCGGTGATGGCGACCCGTACCCTCAACTCCGAGCGGGAGCGGCTGATGACCTCCGCCATGGCCCCCTTCATGTCGTGCGGTGCCCGTCTGCCGGTTTACGCCCTGTTTGCGGTGGCCTTCTTCCCTGAATCAGGCCAGAACCTGGTGTTCGGTCTCTACCTCATCGGTATTCTGGTGGCGGTGCTCACTGGCCTGCTGCTGCGCAATACCCTGCTGCCGGGCAAGAGCGACTCCATGGTGATGGAGATGCCGGATTACGAGTGGCCGCGTCCTGTCAACGTTGCCATCAAGACCTGGCAGAAGCTCAAATCCTTCGTCTTTGGCGCCGGTAAAACCATCGTGCTGGTGGTTGCCGTGCTGAGCGTGCTTAACTCCCTGGGTACCGATGGCAGCTTTGGCCATCAGGAGCAGGAGAGCTCGGTCCTGAGCAAAATCAGCCAGGCGGTGACCCCGGTGCTGCACCCCATAGGTGTACGAGATGACAACTGGCAGGCCACAGTCGGTATCGTCACCGGTATCTTCGCCAAAGAGGCGGTGGTCGGTACCCTCAACAGCCTCTACGCCGGTGGTGGCGATGCAGAGGAGGAGAGCGAGTTCTCGCTGGTGGCCAGTTTCCACGAGGCGATCGATGCCGTGGCGGCCAATCTGGCGGAGATCAACCCGAGCGACCCCATGGGGCTTGATGTTGGCAACCTCGACGACCAGAAAGCTGCCGCCGAGGCGCAGGAGGTGGATGTCTCCACCTACGGCAACATGCAGACCCACTTCGACGGGGCGGCCGGTGCCTTTGCCTACCTCTTGTTCGTGCTGCTCTACATGCCTTGCGCCGCCGCCATGGGCGCGCTGGTGCGGGAAACCGGTCGTCAGTGGGCGCTGATGACGGCGGTATGGTGCAACTATATGGCCTTTATGTGCGCCACCCTCTTCTATCAGGTGGCCACCTTCGCCGCTCATCCGGAGCAGAGCCTGTTCTGGATCGTCAGCTATGGCCTCTCTCTGGGACTGCTCTGGTGGGCCGGTCGCCGTCACGGTGACATCGTCGCCCGCAAGGTGGTGACCTTATGATCCTGCGCGAGCTGGGGGATTACCTCGCCGCGCAGCAGAAGGTGAGCCGGCGTGATCTGGCTCGCCACTTCCACACCTCGGAAGATGCGGTGGAGGCCATGCTCGGCGTCTGGATGCGCAAGGGGCGGGTCATCAAGCGTGAAAGCCGTGTCTGTGGTGGCAGTTGCTGCGGCAAGAGCGAGGAGGTGATGTTCGAGTGGTGTGACGCGGGCCAGATTGGCATCAAGATCCGCTAAACGACTACCCAACCTCATCACCAAACATCGAACAATAAAAAACGGCAGATCCTGCGCAAGGGTCTGCCGTTTTTATTGCTGAAAACAGGCGAGATCAGGCGCTCTGGCGAGCCTCGCTCAGCAGTGCCAGCGCCGGTTGGGCGTTGTCCGGCATCAGCCGGTAGGCCTTGTGATGTTTGACCAGGGTGGTTTTCTTGTTGCCCAGGCTCAGCAGCAGGCCGTGCTTGAAGGCCGCCTCGGCCAGCACCTTCTCGTCACCGCGCACATAGAGGGTGAGGGGTTTGACAAGCTCACCGCCCTCGATATGGCCTTCATATTCGCTGTGGCTTACCACTAGGCTCGCCTGACCGCCCGATTGCAGGCGCAGCTTGGCGTTCACTTCGCTCTCGGTCAGCACCAGCCAGCCTGCCGCTGCCAGCTCCTCCAGCAGGGCAGCCAGCTTGGCTCCCAATTGCTGCGGATTGGTCATGGCGCACTGGTATTGGAAGGCGATGCGCTCCAGCAATCCCTTGAGATCGGCGCCCGCACCCAGCGTGCGGCCAAGCTGCACCCAAGCTTTCAAATCTTCCATCACCAGACGGGAGAAGCGCTTCTCCTTGAGGGAGTCGGCCATCCAGGTGCAGAGAAAGTGGCTCTCTTGCGCCGGAGTGCGCTTGCCCGCCTTTTGCTCGGCGGTGCGGGCCAGTTCGGCCAGGCTCTGGGTGGCCATCTCGAACAGGGCCTGATTGTAGGTCGGAGAGGTCATAAGCAATCCTTGAGTTGACCACCAGGGGCCAACACCGATGACAGAGATGGCAAAGGCGCCAGTGGCGCCTTTGCGGTTCAATAGAGCAACTGCCCGCCTTATTTCGGCTGACGGGGCTTCTTGGCGGCGGCCAGACGCTTGAGGCGCTGACCCTGCAGCTTGGCTTCGGCCATCACCTGGGCCACGGCGTTATCTTCACGCTGCGGGCGCTTACCGAAGCGGCGACGCTCCTGCAACTGCTTGATCAGCTCGTCACGGCTGCTCACCTCATAGCCCGGTACCATGATGCGGCGGATCTTCTGGCCGATCAGGGCCTCGATCTCCAGCAGGGTGCGCTCCTCTTCACGGCTGACGAAGGAGATGGCCATGCCGCGCTTGCCGGCACGACCGGTACGGCCGATGCGGTGGACGTAATCTTCCGCCAGGAACGGCAGATCATAGT
>NZ_JBFODV010000044.1:0-22840 GCF_040908495.1 Aeromonas sp. R1-1
GAGAGACGGGTTTGCAAACCGCTCGGCAGTTGCAGGGTATAGAGTCCGAACATGGAGAGGGCCAGCAGCACGAACATCACCGAGAGGCCGATCAGCACATAGGGGTGTTGCAGCGCCGCCTGGAATTTCAGCCCAGCCGAGGCCACTACCAGTCCGAGCAAGGTGTAGGTGACCGCCATCCCCTGGACATAGACAAAGGAGAGCAGGAAGGCGCGACCGGTGGAGAGGCGATGGCCAGCACCGGCGATGATGCCGGTCAGAATGGGATACATGGGGAAGACGCAGGGGGTGAAGGCGAGCCCCAGCCCCAGCGCGAAGAAGGCGACGATGCTGAGCCAAAAACCCTGATTACCGAGGGCGGCGGCCAGCAGATCCTGCTGGCTAACCGGTGCGACGCTTTGTGCCGTATCAGCAGTTGACGCTGTGGTTGCCGTGACCAGCGGGGCCACATCGATCAGCTTGTCGGTCGGTGGATAGCAGAGGCCGTCGGTACAGCCCTGATAGCGCACCCGCAGGGTGGCATTTTCCCCCACCTCCTTTAGCGGCACCGCGATGCTCACCTGCTGGTAGTAGACCCGGGTCTTGCCGAAGAAATCATCCTCGTGCTCGGTGCCTTCCGGCAGAGCTGGCTCGCTGAAGGTGAGGTTGTTCCCCTTGAAGCGCAGGCTGTGGCGATAGAGGTAGTAATCATCGGCGATGTGGAGGGTCAGCAGCAGCTGATCGCCGCGCTGTTCGCTCTCGATCTGAAAGGCCTCATCGACCTGCAAAAATTTGGGTTTGGCATTGGCTTCAATGCCCAGCGAGCTGAGCAGATCGGCTCCGCTGGCGTGGGCAGGGGAGCTGCCCACCGCTGTCGTCAACAGGGCACAGAGCAGCAACAGGGGAGAGAGCAAGCGGGTGAATGTCATGAGGTCTCCCCATTGAGCCAGTCGAGATAGGCGGGTAGTCCGGCACTCACCGGCAGAGCCAGCAGCTCGGGCACTTCATAGGGGTGATTGGCCTGAATACATGCCTGCAGCTCGGCAAAGCGCGACTGGCGGGATTTGATGATGAGCTGGATCTCGGTGGCGCGCTCCACCTTGCCTTGCCAACGATAGACGGAGGTAATGCCCGGCAGTTGATTGATGCAGGCGGCCAACTGCTGGTTCAGCAGCTGTTCGCAGAGAAGGTCGGCACTGGTTTGATCTGGGCAGGTGCAGAGCACCACAATGGCGTCGGTCATAAAGCGGATCTTCACCTCGTTGGGGTAAACCGGGCAGGCGCCCTTGCCGTCTCATCCCTGTCTGCGGATGAAGGTGAAAAAAGCGCCTGAAAATCAGCGGCTACTATACCCCAGAGCCGCTTCAAATAGCATCTGTAGCCATTTGTGAGCCAGCGCCAAAAATTTGTGGGGGGCATGAGATAGACGCTGTCATGGGGACAGGGCAGAATGAGCGGGCTTGTTCCCAATTGACGTAAGGAAATGTATGACCCAACAGAATGAGCAGCAGAGAAACCGCATGTTGAGCCTGCTGCGCGAAGGTGAGCGCCGCATGTTGGTTCAATTGGCCGGGCTGCTGCGCACGACCGCCGATGAAATCAATGCCGAGCTGGAGAAAGAGGAGCTGATGGCCACCCTGGAGCAGCCCATCACGGTGGAGTATCTCAACGGCGTGGTGCAGCACCATCTGTTCGAGCGCAAACACAAGGGAGATATGGCGGTTGCCCAGCAGATCCTGAGCGATTATCAGAGCGAGCTGGAAGCGCTGCAGGCTGCCCAGGCACAGCCTGAAGAGGCTGCCGCTGCCGACGAGAGCGGCGAAGAGCTCAAAGCCCAGGCTTGAGCGACGGGCAGGCCTGAATCCTTACCTCTGAATCAGCCGGCCTGCCAGCGCTGATCCCTGTTGCGGCCCCATCATGTCTGCCATGATGGGGCCGTGTCGTTTCTTCTGTAGTCTTTCCTTGTTGACCTTCACTTCCCGGTTTCAATCCAACGGATTCGTGCCTTAGCGCGCTTCTTGGGGCATGCCGTGCGGCACTTCGCGGGAGATGGGGAACACCTTGTCATAGCCCCAGTTGTAGACGAAGGCATAGATCAGATAGAAGACGACGAAGCCCAGATCCAGCACCAGCGCCTCCAGCAGGCTGACGCTCAGCCACCAGGACATGACCGGCAGCGCGACGATCAGCAGACCGCCCTCAAAGCCGAAGGTATGCAGCACCCGTTGCCACAGGGTCTTGTGGGTATGGCCCTGATACTTCAGTAGCAGCTTGTCGACCCCGATGTTGTAGATGTAGTTCCAGACGGTGGCCAGCACCGAGAAGAACAGTGCCAGCGGGCCCATATGGTTTAGCCCGACCCCGGTAACCCAGCTGGCCAGCGGGGCGGCAATCAGCAGGCCAATGAATTCAAAGCCAATGACATGGCGCAGGCGATCGTTACGGGTACGCATAAGTCACTCTCTCAATCAGGTTCATTCACGAATTGCAGGTTAATCTATAGAACTTTCGCGATAGATTCATGTTGGTATCCATCGCTAAAATAGATGGATGAGAGAGTTTGCCGGAGGGCCATAAGATGACGCCATCACTGGAACAACTGAGGATCTTGCTGGCGGCCGCCGAAACCGGCTCGTTTTCCGCTGCCGCCCGCAAGCTGGGCAAGGCGCAGTCGGTGGTGAGCAGCGCCATCGCCAATCTGGAGATCGATCTGGCGCTCACCCTGTTTGACCGCAGCGGCCGCTATCCGCAGCTGACGGAGGCGGGGGCCCGCATGGTGCAGGAGGCGGGGATCCTGCTGGCGCAGAATGAACGATTGCAATCCATTGCCGGGGAGCTGGCGGCCGGGGTGGAGACGCGGCTCACTCTGGCCATCGATGATGACTCCCACCTACCCTGGCTCGGCACCCTGCTGGAGGAGTTCGCCACTCGCTACCCGACCGTGGAGCTGGAGCTGCTCTTCCCGCTGATGGAGGATGTGACCGAGATGCTGGTGACTGGGCGGGCCCAGCTCGGCATCAGTTATCAGAAGGTGCATCCCCAGCGGGAGATCGTTGCCCGTTCTCTGGGGGAGGTGACCATGCCGCTGGTGGTGTCACCGGATCATCCGCTGGCCCGCAAGCAGCCGCTGCGGGAGGTCGATCTGCAGGGGGCACGCCAGCTGATGGTGACCGGCCGACGGGAAGGGAGCGAGCGCCAGCGGTTTCGCATTTCGGCTCAGGTGTGGTGGGTCGAGGGGGATCTCGGGGTGCTGGAGCTGGTCAAGCGGGGCCTTGGCTGGTCCGCCATTCCAGAATTTCTGTTGCATCAACCGCTGAAGCGGGGTGAAGTTGTTGTGTTGGAGCCGGACTTTATCGCCAGCCACGCGCTGGCGCTGGAGCTGCAGTGGCATCGCGCCCGCCCGCTGGGGCAGGCGGGGCGCTGGCTGAAGGAGGCACTGCTGGCGCGGGTGCCTCGCTAGCCGACCTTACTCGGTCAGGGCGTAAGGCAGGGGTTGCAGGGTGAGGCGGGAGCCTTCGTCCTGCTTGAGGCGGAATTGGGCGTCAGCCTCGGTATCTTTCGGCAGTACGGCGGTGAGCCACACCTGCCCGGCCTGTTGCCAGGCGTTGAGCACCATGCCGCTGCGGCGCCAGTTGTCACCCAGTTGCAGCTCCAGGGTATCGCCGCTGGCGACCGGCTCACCGGTAGTCCCCGCCAGCAGGAACAGGGCGCGGTTGTTGGCGCCGCGATACTTGGCGCGGGCCACCGTCTCCTGCCCCATGTAGCAGCCCTTGTTGAAGCTGATGCCGTCCAGTGCCTGCAGGTTGAGCATCTGCGGGATGAACTCCCCCTGATGCACCGCCTCCATGTGCGGCAGGCCCGCCTTGATCTCGAGCCCCCACCAGAGTGATTCGTCACCTTGCGGCAAGGCGTCGGCTTGCTGATTGCTTACCAGCAGCCAGCGATCCTGCTCAATCTTCACCGCCATGCCGCCGTCGATAAGACCACTCTGCAGAAGGCCAAATTGCGCGGCGATCCAGCCATCGCTGCCCGTACCGGCGATCCCGGTAGCGTGACGTTCATCGGCGGTGATCTCGACCTTGGAGAAGACGGCAAATTTCTTCAGCTCCGGCAGTTGGCGCTCCAGCACCGAAGAGCTGGTCAGCAGCAGCAGGCTGTCGTCGAGGCAGAGCAGGCGGAAATTGCTCCACAGCTTGCCCTTGGGATCACAGTGGCCGCCCGGGGTCTGTTGCCCCGGTTGCAGGGCGTTGACATCACAGGTGACCTGACCTTGCAGATATTTGACGCGATCCTGGCCGCTGATACGGGTGATGGCCAGCTTGGTCAGGGAGAAGCGGGTCGGCTCGGCAGGAAAAACAGGTGGTTGCAGGCTCACGATGGTATTCCAGAGAGAAAGTATGTGAGCTGCATGGTAAAGACGTAACTAATGTTTGTCAGCCGGAAAATCCAGCTGGTACCATCCCCCGGTCTTTGTAAGGAGAGTGCCATGTTGAGCCCAGTTGAAAAATCCCGCCTGAAGTGGGCCTGCCGTCGCGGTATGCTCGAGCTGGATGTGATCTTTATGCCCTTTTTCGAACACGAGTTCGACTCCCTGAGCGAAGCCGATCAGCAGACCTTTATCCGCCTGCTGGCGAGCGACGATCCGGATCTGTTCAAATGGTGCATGGGTCATGGTGTCCCTGCCGATCCCGCATTTGCCGCCATGATCCCGATGATCCTGGAGCGCAATCAGGCGCGCCACGACCGCCAGGGGTAATACCGTGGAGCGGGTGATCATGAAGGTTCACCCCTCCCGCCATCAGCAATATTTGCTGGTGGCCCTCTTTCTGTTGCTGCTCTGGCCGGTGGCTGGCCTGATTGCCGGTTGGCAGTGGGCGCTGTTGCTGCCCGTCTGGCTGGTGGCGCTCTGGCTGAGCTGGCGTGCGCTCGCCGAGCCCCCGTTCGAGCTTGTCTGGGATGGTCAGTGGTTGCAGTGGCAAGGTCGTCGCTATCAGCTCGACAAGAAAAGCCGCATTCTGCCCGGCGTGCTCAGGCTGGCGCTTTGTCCCGAACCGCAAGAGAGTGGAGCTGTGTCGCCACGGCAACTGTGGCTCTTCTCCGATGCCCTTCCCCCCGAACATTACCGCCTGCTGGCGCGAGCCATCCACTTTCTGCCGTCTCGGCGCTGACGCCTGCTTCCCGTGATAACCATGTGCTGATTTATCGCGATAAGCTGCTGCCATGTGGCTAGCGGCACTCTTTTTGTGGCTGAAAAGCGGTTGAAAACAAGTGACCCCGCCGGGGCGGGGTCACTGATTGGTGCAACGCTTTGCGGGAAGGGGGATTAATCCCGCTCCGGGGTCAGCACGGTCGGTTTGGAGTCCGGCAGCATATCCGGATAATCCAGGTTGTAGTGCAGGCCACGAGACTCCTTGCGCTGCAGGGCGCAGTTGACGATAAGTTCGGCCACCTGCAGCAGGTTGCGCAGCTCCAGCAGGTTGTTGGAGACGCGGAAGTTGGCGTAGTACTCCTGCACCTCCTGCTTGAGCAGGTCGATGCGACGCTTGGCGCGGGCCAGGCGTTTGTTGGTACGCACTATCCCCACGTAGTCCCACATCATCAACCGCAGCTCGTGCCAGTTGTGCTGGATCACCACCAGTTCGTCAGAATCTTCCACCTTGCTCTCGTCCCACACCGGCAGGCGCGGCGGCTCCACACTCATCGGCAGCTTGGCCAGAATATCGGCCCCCGCCTGATGGGCATAGACCACGCATTCCAGCAGGGAGTTGGAGGCCATGCGGTTGGCGCCGTGCAGACCGGTGTAGGTCACTTCACCGATGGCATAGAGGCCGGGGATATCGGTCTGGCCGTTGTTGTCGATCATCACGCCGCCACAGGTGTAGTGGGCGGCAGGCACGATGGGCATCGGCTCCTTGGTGATGTCGATGCCGACCGCGAGGCAACGCTCATAAATGGTCGGGAAGTGCTTGATGATGAAATCGGCCGGTTTGTGGCTGATATCCAGATACATGCAGTCCGCCCCGAGCCGCTTCATCTCGTGGTCGATGGCGCGGGCGACGATATCCCGTGGTGCCAGCTCGGCCCGCTCGTCAAACTCCGGCATAAAGCGGCTGCCGTCCGGGCGGCGCAGAAAAGCCCCCTCGCCACGCAGTGCTTCGGTCAGCAGGAAGTTGGGGTCGTCCGGGTGGAACAGGCTGGTGGGGTGGAACTGGTTGAACTCCAGGTTCGCCACCCGGCAACCGGCCCGCCATGCCATGGCGATACCATCGCCAGAGCTCACATCCGGGTTGGAGGTGTACTGGTAGACCTTGGAGGCACCACCGGTGGCCAGCGCCACGAAACGGGCGCGGATCACCTCGACCTGCTCGGCGTTGCGGTTCCAGACGTAGGCGCCCAGCACCTTGTTGCCCGGCAGGTTGAGCTTGCGGGTGGTGATGAGGTCGACCGCGTTGAAGCGCTCCATCAACTGGATATTGGGGTGAGCGCGCACCTGATCGATCAGGGTCAGTTGCACCGCCTTGCCGGTGGCATCCGCCGCGTGGAAGATGCGGCGATGGCTGTGGCCCCCTTCCCGGGTGAGGTGGTATTGGGACTCGCCGTCGGCGTTCTCCTCCTGATCGAAGGGGACCCCTTGCTGAATGAGCCACTGGATGGACTCGCGGGCGTGGCGAGCGGTGAACTCCACCACTGCCGGGTCACACAACCCGGCGCCCGCGTTGAGCGTGTCGCTCACGTGGGATTCGATGCTGTCGGTTTCGTCGAAAACGGCAGCGATGCCTCCTTGCGCATAGAAAGTGGCCCCTTCACTGATGGGCCCCTTGCTCAGAACCAGGACTTTGGCGTGGTCTGCCAATCGCAACGCGAGGGACAAACCAGCGGCACCGCTGCCAATGATCAGTACATCGCAAAGGTATTCAACACTTGCTTTCATAAGTATCATTGGCCTGGATTAAGAACTGGCACCATGGTAGCCCAAGCGAGGGCGAGGATGCAGCCTGCATCACATTTTTTTCAATTGAAGCGAACTTTCTCTGATTCTCCCTGTCTGAACTTGTGCGCTTAGGAAGGGCCGGAAAAGAAAAACGATAACCTGATGGGGGTTTTACGGCTCTGATGAGCGACCAGAATCTACTGGACGAACAGCTGGTTGAACGGGTCCAGCGCGGCGATAAAGCAGCTTTCAACCTGTTGGTAAAAAAATACCAGCATAAGGTGGTCAACCTGGTTGCCAGGTATGTCAACAATCCCGGTGATGTGCCCGATGTGGCGCAAGAGGCCTTTATAAAAGCCTACCGTGCATTGCCGACATTCCGTGGCGAAAGTGCTTTTTACACTTGGTTGTACCGAATTGCCGTGAACACGGCGAAGAATTATCTCACCTCCCAGGGGCGCAGGCCGCCCAGCAGTGATGTGGAGGCTGACGAAGCGGAGTCTTATGGTGGTGGTGAAGCCTTGCAAGAGGTCTCAACCCCTGAAAACCTGGCGCTGACTGACGAGATCAAACGCACCGTGTTTTCAGCCATAGAGGCATTGCCGGAAGACCTGAGGACAGCTATCACCCTTCGCGAACTGGAAGGGCTGAGCTACGAAGAGATTGCCGAAATCATGGATTGCCCAGTGGGTACGGTCAGATCCCGTATCTTCCGGGCGAGGGAAGCAATCGATAAAAAGCTGCAACCTCTGATTGAGAATTAACTGGGGAAAGACGGGTTAACTTATGGCAAATAAAGAGCAAATCTCTGCCCTGATGGATGGTGACCTGAGTGACGCAGAGGTACTGAACGAGCTGGAGATGGACTCCGACTTGCAAGATACCTGGGGTCGTTACCACCTGATCGGCGATGCCATGCGGGGTGACCTGCCGGTCAATCTGCAACTGGATCTCAGTGACAGCATCATGGCTGCGCTGGAGGATGAGCCCACCATACTGGCACCCAAGCCGGTCGAGACGGCTCCCGTGCTGCAACCTGCCGTTGCACCGGTCAAGACAGATTCCAATGTGGTTCCGTTGTTCCGCCGTGTCGGTCAGCAACTGGGTCAATATGCCATTGCGGCATCTGTGGCCGCTGCCGTTATCTTCGGGGTGCAGCAGTATCAGGGGCAGGATGGCGTTCCGGCCAATCCGGTGCTCAATACCATTCCAATCGGTGGTAGTGCGGCGCCGGTGAGTGTTCACTATCCGCAACAGGACGGTGCCCGCGCCCGTCAGCAGGGGCTGACCGAACAGCAGATGCAGGAGCAGCGGGAGCGGATCAATGCCTTCCTGCGTGACCACCAGTTGCAGCAGCGCCTGTTGCAAGACAGACAGATCCAACAATAACGAATTGTCAGGGATACAAACGTGCGCCAGTCCAGCCGTATTTTGCTGGCCTCTCTCCTGCTGATCAGTGCCAAGGCCTCGGCCGACGATAAGTCGGCCGAGGCCTTGTTGCAGCAGATGCAGAGTGCCGTGCAGCAACAGAATTTCGAGTTGTCCATGGTTAAGGCCCGTCAGGGGCGTCTTGAACCGATCCGGATCAGCCATGCCGTGATCAACGGCAAGGAAGTGGCCCACCTCAGTTACCTCGACGGCAAGGCGATCGAGTATCTCCAGCGCCAGAATGAATACACCTTCTTTGAAAACAGCCACGATCCCTACACCCTGAAGGATGCCCGCTTCCCCGGCATCTGGTCGACGTTGGTGAAGATGCCGCTGGCGCAGGTGCTGGAGAGCTATGATCCTGTGCTGGCCGGCCGCAGTCGGGTCGCCGGTGTGGTGGCACAGGTGGTGAGGCTGGTGCCTAAAGAGGCCGATAAATATGGTTTCGTGCTCTGGATTGACGAGCAGAGCCACTTGCTGCTGCGGATCGACATGGTCGAGCGGGAAGGCAATCTGGTGGAGCAGGTACTTGGTGTCGAACTGGATCTGCAGAGCAAACCGGCCCCCTGGCTGGTGAAGCTGGCCAACAGCAAGCAGCCTCCGGCGCTGGCGCTGGAGGATGCCTATCCGGCGCCGCAACAGCAGTTGAACTGGCAGATCACCTGGTTGCCCGATGGCTTCAAGGTGCTGTCGCAAGACCGGCACCAGCTGGTAACCACCAGTATGCCGGTGGATTACATGATGCTCTCCGACGGGCTGGTGGATCTCTCGGTCTACGTCTCCCGGGTCGATCCCAAGCAGGCGGTGCGCCAGCAGCTGATCCGCCAGGGGGCGACCTCGCTGGTGAGCTATGTCAACGAGGTGGGGGTCGAGATCACCGTGGTCGGCGAGGTGCCTGCCGAAACCGCCAAGCGCATCGCCGAGTCGGTCCAGCCGCTAGCCCGCAACGAAGCGGTGCAGTAACGGGGGCTGCGGGGTTGTCCCCCGCTTGCCGAGTGTGGCGAGTCGTGGTCAGATCCCCTGATTGTGTGAACCCGAGGTGTTGCCGTGAATGAGATGAGTGAAGAGCTGGCGACCGTGGTGGCCATTGAGGGTGACCATGCCTGGGTGGAGTGCGAGCGTCGCTCCGCCTGTAGTGGTTGTCAGCAGCAGTCCAACTGCGGTACCGGCACCGTGGCCAAGGCATTTCCCCTGAAAGCTCCTCGCTTGCGGGTCAGGCTGACCGCCGAGGTGCGGGTTGGCCAGCAAGTGAGGCTCGGTATCCCGCAGGAGAGTCTGCTGCGCGGGGCGGCGCTGGTCTATGTGCTGCCGCTTTTCTGTCTGTTGGCCGGCGCCTTGCTGGGGCAGCTCTGGCTGGCGCCGCTGCTCTCGGGCGGGGAGGGGATTACCATTCTCTGCTGCCTGCTGGGGGGCGTGCTGGGCTTTTTACTGGTTCGTTACTTTTCCAACCGCCTGGATCAGGGGCGCTACGGCCCGCAGATGCTCGGCGTGGTCGTCCCTGTCCGCATCCTCCCCTGACTGAACAGGCGCTATTTCACTGGCGCTGGCGACTAAAGAATGGCCGTCAGCCGGGTTATCCAGTAAAATCGCGCCTCCATAACTGACCTTAACTAATTTTGAGTGACTCTTGCTCGATGAAACACATTCGTAACTTTTCGATTATTGCGCACATCGACCACGGTAAATCGACCCTGTCGGACCGTCTGATCCAGACTTGTGGTGGCTTGTCCGACCGCGAGATGCAGGCTCAGGTGCTTGACTCCATGGATCTGGAGCGCGAGCGCGGCATTACCATCAAAGCACAGAGTGTGACCCTGAACTACCAGGCACAAGACGGTAACACCTACCAGCTGAACTTTATCGACACCCCGGGCCACGTGGATTTCTCCTACGAGGTCTCCCGCTCTTTGGCGGCCTGTGAAGGGGCGCTGCTGGTGGTGGATGCCGGCCAGGGGGTTGAGGCACAGACTCTGGCCAACTGCTATACCGCCATGGAAATGGATCTGGAAGTGGTGCCGGTGCTGAACAAGATTGACCTACCGGCCGCAGAACCCGAGCGGGTTGCCGAGGAGATCGAAGACATCGTCGGTATCGACGCGGTCGATGCGGTGCGCTGCTCCGCCAAGACCGGCCTGGGTGTTGATCTGGTGCTGGAAGAGATCGTCGCCAAGATCCCGGCACCGGAAGGTGACCCGGATGCCCCGCTGCAGGCGCTGATCATCGACTCCTGGTTCGACTCCTATCTGGGCGTTGTCTCTTTGGTGCGGATCAAGAACGGTTCCCTGAAGAAGAACGACAAGATCAAGGTGATGAGCACCGGTCAGGTGTGGGGTGTCGATCGTATCGGTATCTTCACGCCAAAGCAGGTGGATACCCAGGGGCTGGGTTGCGGCGAGGTAGGTTGGGTTGTCTGCGGTATCAAGGACATCCACGGCGCGCCGGTGGGCGATACCCTGACTCAGGCCAAGAATGGTGCCGACAAGGCGCTGGCTGGCTTCAAGAAGGTGAAGCCGCAGGTTTATGCGGGTCTGTTCCCCATCTCCAGCGATGACTACGAGTCGTTCCGTGACGCCCTCGACAAGCTCTCCCTGAACGATGCCTCCCTGTTCTTCGAACCGGAGAGCTCCACTGCGCTGGGCTTCGGCTTCCGTTGCGGCTTCCTCGGCATGCTGCACATGGAGATCATTCAGGAGCGTCTGGAGCGTGAATACGATCTGGATCTGATCACCACGGCGCCGACCGTAGTGTACGAGATCGAGCTGACCGACGGCTCCACCATCCATATCGACAGCCCGGCCCAGATGCCCGCCATCACCAGCATCAAGGAGATGCGCGAGCCGATCGCCGAGTGTCATATCCTGCTGCCACAGGAGTACATGGGCAACGTCATCACCCTCTGTATCGAGAAGCGTGGCGTGCAGACCAACATGGTCTACCACGGCAAGCAGGTGGCACTGACCTATGAAATCCCGATGGCAGAAGTGGTGCTCGACTTCTTCGACCGTCTGAAGTCCACCAGTCGCGGTTACGCCTCGCTGGACTACGGCTTCAAGCGTTTCGAAACCTCCGACATGGTCCGTCTGGACATCATGATCAACGGTGAGCGCGTCGATGCCCTGGCCATCATCACCCACAAAGACAACGCCCAGTATCGCGGTCGTCAGGTGGTGGAGAAGATGCGCGAGCTGATCCCGCGCCAGATGTTCGATATCGCCATTCAGGCGGCCATCGGCAACCAGATCATCGCTCGCAGCACCGTCAAGGCTCTGCGTAAAGACGTAACCGCCAAGTGCTACGGTGGTGACGTGAGTCGTAAGAAGAAACTGCTGAACAAGCAGAAAGAAGGTAAGAAGCGGATGAAGTCCCTCGGCCGTGTCGACGTGCCGCAGGAAGCCTTCCTCGCGATTCTCCACGTCGGAAAGGATTAATAGATGGCAAGCACGTTTTCCCTGATCCTGGTGGTGGTCTGCGCGATCACCGGTGTTATCTGGTGTCTGGACAAGATGATTTGGTCCAAGCAGCGCGCCGCCAAGATTGCCGTGGCTCGTGCCCATGGCGGTGCCCACCTGGATGAGAAGACCCTGGCCAAGGTCGCCCCCGTGCCGGTCTGGATTGAACAGACCGCCGGGGTCTTCCCGGTCATCACCTTTGTGCTGATCCTGCGTTCGTTCATTTTTGAACCGTTCCAGATCCCGTCAGGTTCCATGATGCCCACCCTGCTGGTGGGCGACTTCATCCTGGTGGAAAAATTTGCCTATGGTTTGCGGGACCCGGTGACCAACACCAAGTTCCTCGAGACTGGCGAGCCCAAGCGTGGCGACGTGGTGGTGTTCAAGTATCCCCTTGAACCGCGCGTTGACTACATCAAGCGGGTGGTCGGCATGCCGGGTGATCGGGTCATCTATCGCAACAAGGAGCTGATGATCCGGCCCAAGTGCGAGGAGCAGGAAGGGAAAACGTGCCCGGGCTTCAAGAAGCTCGACGTCAAGTTTGAACAAAGAGGCGAATTTACCCAGATGGGGATCCCCCTTGACCGCTATACCGAGCAGTTGGGTGATGTCTCCCACGAGACCCTGCGCAACCCGCTTATGCCCGACATGGTTGGCCGTTACTATCGCCAGCCCGGCACCTATCCTGATGAGTGGGTGGTACCGGAAGGCCAGTATTTCGTGATGGGCGACAACCGCGACAACAGCACCGACAGCCGCTTCTGGGGCTTTGTGCCCGAGCAGAATCTGGTCGGCAAGGCGGTCGCTATCTGGATAAGTTTTGAATTCGAGCGCGAAGAAGGCTCCCTGCTGCCAAGTTGGGTACCGACAGGTGTGCGCTTCAACCGCATTGGCGGAATCAAGTAAATGAATATCAAGATGAACAGACTGCAGTCCCGTCTCGGGCATGTTTTTGCGGATCTGGAACTACTGACCCGGGCGCTGACTCACCGCAGCGCCGGCTCCCGTCACAATGAACGACTGGAATTTCTGGGTGACTCGATTTTGAGTCTGGTGATTGCCGACGATCTGTTCCACCGTTTCCCGCAAGCGGCGGAAGGGGATCTCAGCCGGATGCGCGCCACCCTGGTGCGCGAGAAGACCCTGGCCGAACTGGGCCGGGAGTTTGATCTCGGGGATCACCTGATCCTCGGTCCCGGCGAACTCAAGAGCGGCGGTTTTCGCCGCGAATCCATTCTGGCCGACACGGTCGAGGCGGTGATCGGTGCCGTCTATCTGGATACCAATCTTGAGACGGTGCGGACACTGCTGCTGAGCTGGTATGCCAGCCGCCTGGAAGAGATCAAGCCGGGCATCGAGCAGAAAGATCCCAAGACCCGTCTGCAAGAAATTTTGCAGGGAAGCCGCAAATCCCTGCCGACCTACACTGTGACCAACGTCAAGGGCGAGGCACACAACCAGGAGTTCACCGTCCAGTGTGACGTGGAAGGTCTGGATGGTCCCCTCGTCGGGGTCGGCACCAGCCGTCGCAAGGCCGAACAGGCCGCGGCGCAGCAAGCATTGGAAAAACTGTCATGACAGATACCACCTACTGCGGCTTTGTCGCCATCGTGGGCCGCCCGAATGTGGGCAAGTCCACCCTGCTCAACAAGCTGCTTGGCCAGAAGGTCAGCATCACCTCGAAGAAGCCCCAGACCACCCGTCACCGGATTTTGGGGATCGATACCGAGGAGAACTACCAGACCATCTATGTGGATACCCCGGGTCTGCACATTGAAGAGAAACGGGCCATCAACCGCCTGATGAACCGTGCCGCCACCAGTTCGCTGGGTGATGTGGCCATGGTGGTGTTCATGGTCGACGGTACCCACTGGACCAAAGACGACGAGATGGTGCTGGGCAAGCTGCGCAATCTCAAGTGCCCTGTGGTGCTGGCGGTCAACAAGATCGACAACGTCAAAGAGAAAGAAGATCTGCTGCCCCACCTCGAGTGGCTGGGACAACAGATGAACTTCGCCCATATTCTGCCCATCAGTGCCGAAAAGGGCACCAACGTGGAGAAGATCCGCGAGTGGGCCAAGGATCTGCTGCCGGAAAACGTCCACTTCTTCCCGGAAGATTACGTGACCGACCGCTCCTCCCGCTTTATGGCCTCCGAAATCATCCGCGAGAAGCTGATGCGCTTCACCGGCGAGGAGCTGCCCTACTCGGTGACGGTGGAGATCGAGCGCTTCAAGGTGGAAGAGAACGGCCTCTACCACATCCACGGCCTGATCCTGGTCGAGCGCGATGGCCAGAAGAAGATGGTCATCGGCAACAAGGGCGAGAAGATCAAGACCATAGGCACCGAAGCGCGCCTCGATATGGAACGTCTGTTCCAGAACAAGGTGCACCTCGAGCTGTGGGTCAAGGTCAAATCCGGTTGGGCTGACGATGAACGCGCCCTGCGCAGCCTCGGGTATGGCGACGACTGATTGCTGACCCCGGCTTTCGTCATCCACAGTCGGCCCTATCGGGAGACCAGCCAGCTGGTCGAGGTCTTCACCCAGGATAGTGGCCGATTTACTCTGGTGGCTCGCGGTTCTCGCGGGCCACGCTCCCCTCTCAAGGGGCTGCTGCAACCCTTTACCCTGCTCACCATCGCCTGGCGCGGCAAGGGGGATCTCAAGAACCTCACCCAGGTCGAATGCCCGGATCACTCCCTGCGTCTCGGCGGCGATCGCCTCTTCTACGGCCTCTATCTCAACGAGCTGGTCTACTACCTGCTGGAAGCGCACACCCCGTTCCCCGAAGTATTCGACGCCTATGCTCGTGCCATCATGGCGCTGGCCGACGGCGAGACGCCGGAGCTGCCGCTGCGTCGCTTCGAGTTCCTGCTGTTGCAGGCGCTCGGCTATGCGGTGGATTTCGAATACACGGCGGACGACGAGTCGCCCATCGAGCCGACCCTACTCTATGGCTTCGAGCGTGAATTGGGCTTTGTTGCTTGCGAGCGGGCGCCGGATCCCCGTACCCTGTTTCTCGGTGCCCACCTGCTCGCCTTTGCCGAGGGACGTTTCGATACCCCTCCCTTGCTGCAGGCGGCCAAACGTTTCAGCCGACTGGCATTGCAACCCTATCTGGGCAAGCGTCAGCTAAAGAGCCGGGAGCTGTTTGTAAAACGCAAAACCAGTATGCAAGGCTGACACAGATTACAGACATACGGATATTGGCGCGGGGTGATTCGCTGACCGCGCAGTCAACAGATGAAGCCTTTCAAGGAGTTCTCAATGAGTGAAATCTATCTGGGTGTGAACATCGACCATATCGCCACCCTGCGCAACGCCCGTGGCACCCAGTATCCGGATCCGGTACAGGCCGCATTCGTAGCCGAGCAGGCCGGGGCCGATGGCATTACCGTGCATCTGCGTGAAGATCGTCGCCATATCACCGACCGCGATGTGGAGATCCTGCGTCAGACTATCCAGACCAGAATGAATCTTGAAATGGCGGTGACCGAAGAGATGATCGGCATCGCCTGCCGCATCAAGCCCCACTTCGTCTGTCTGGTGCCGGAGAAGCGCACCGAAGTGACCACCGAGGGCGGTCTGGACGTGGCCGGTCAGCTGGACAAGGTGACTGACGCAGTTGCCCGCCTCTCTGCTGTGGGGGCCCAGATATCCCTCTTTATCGACGCCGATCCCATCCAGATCGATGCGGCTGCCGAGAGTGGCGCCCCCTTTATCGAGATCCATACCGGCCGTTACGCCGATGCCACCACCGATGCTGAGCGCAACGCCGAGTTCAAGCGTATCGCCGCCGGCGCCTCCTATGCCGCTGGCAAGGGCTTGAAGGTCAATGCCGGTCACGGCCTGCACTACCACAACGTCAAGGCCATCGCCGCCATCCCCGAGCTCTATGAACTCAACATCGGCCACGCCATCATCGGCCGCGCCGCCTTCGATGGTCTGGCCAAAGCCGTGAGCGACATGCGCCTGCTGATGCAGGAAGCCCGTCAGGGGATCTGAGTTGCAAAATAGGCCCGCGGCCTGAGACCGGCCGCCAAAAACAACAAGGGACGCCACGGCGTCCTTTGTTGTTTTTAGCTGAACCAAGTCAATCACGGCATGGCGAGTCAGCTCTCGTGATCACAGCTTTCCATCGCTCATACACATACGGATTTTCGCCTCGACGACTTCCTCCATGGCAGCCATGGCGGGCACCAGATACTGGCGCGGGTCGCTGGCATCCGGATGAGAGCCAAGGAAGGCTTTCATCGCATCGGCGAAGGCGATCTTCAGTTCGGTCGCAACGTTGACCTTGCAGATCCCGAGTTCGATGCAGCGGCGCACATCGGCTTCCGGCACACCGGAGGCGCCGTGCAGCACCAGCGGAATGTCCACCTGCTCGCGAATGGCGGCAAGGCGGGCAAAGTCGAGACGGGGCTCCTCCTTGTAGAGGCCGTGGGCGGTACCGATGGCCACCGCCAGCGAGTCGATGCCGGTGCGGCGGACAAACTCGGCCGCCTTGAGCGGGTCGGTAAATTTGGCATGAGCGGCATCGACGATGAGGTCATCCTCCTGACCGCCCAGCTGGCCCAGCTCCGCTTCGACGCTGGCGCCCATGCGGTGGCAGAAGGTCACCACGCTGCGCACCTTCTCGATGTTCTCTTCAAACGGAAAGTGCGAGGCATCGATCATGGCCGAGCGAATACCCGCTTCGACCTTGCTGTGGATGTCCTGCTCGTCTTCGTGGTGATCCAGATGCAGCACCAGCGGGATACGGTACTCATGGGCCGCGGCCTGACAGATGGAGACCAGATACTCGACTCCGGCATGGTGATAGGTGCCCGGGGTGCCAGCCAAAATCACCGGAGAGCGCATGCGAGCGGCGGTGCGAGCCACCACCTGCACGGTTTCCAGGTTGTGGATGTTGAAAGCCGGTACCGCATAACCGCGGCGCTGGGCATCTTTGAGCATTTCATGGGAAGAGATCAGATACATAGTGACTCCTGAGTGTCCTGATTGACGCGAGAACCTGAGAAAAGGGAGGAGAGCTGGGTCGGGTTTATCTCCCGGCCAGCTACCCAGATGTGTTGTTGATTGAGTTCAGTGGTGAGGGCGAGCAGGTTGGCCTGTTTGCCAACCGCCAGTGAACCGAGACGATCGGCAATGCCGAGCATCTTTGCTGGTGCCAGCGAGGCCATCGCGATGACTTCATCGAGCGGTACGTTCGCCAGCTGCACCATGTTGCGTACGGCGCCAAGCAGGGTGAGGGTGCTGCCCGCCAGACCGCCGGTGTCGGTGCGTACCACACCGTTTTTCATCTCGACCCGATAGTTGCCAAGCAGATAGTGACCGTCGGGCATACCGGCGGCGCGCATCGCATCGGTGACCAGCAGCAGGCGCTGGCCGGCGCAGCAGTGACAGAGCTTGAGCACGCTCGGGTGGATATGATGGCCATCGGCGATCAGCTCCAGCCAGGCTGCGGGATGGACAAGGCCCGCACCGACCATGCCGGGTTCGCGGTGGTGCAGGCCGCGCATGCCGTTGAAGCAGTGCACCAGCCCGGAGGCACCCGCTGCCAGCGCCGCCATGGTGGTGTCGTGATCCGCCGCCGAGTGGCCCAGCATCACCCGCACGCCGTTTGCGGCAAGATGGTGAATGGCCGCGATGGCGTTGGGCTTTTCCGGTGCCAGCGCGACCACCTTCAGGCTGCCGCGCGCCAGCTGTTGCAGGTGGGTCAGTTCGGCAATATCCAGCTCCCGAAACAGCGCCTGATCGTGGGCGCCCTTGTTGTCCGGCGTGAAGTAGGGGCCTTCCAGATAGCAGCCGAGCAGCTCGGCGCCCGGCATGCCGCGGGCAACGCCATCGGCAATGCGGGCAAGGGCTTGCTCTATCTCGGGGAGTGGTGCGGTGACCGTGGTGGCAAGAAAAGCGCCAACCCCTTCTGCCGCCTTGGCCATCGACAAGGTAGCCAAGGCATTGCTATCGCTATCCATGACATCGACACCGGCACCGCCGTGGACATGACCATCGATCAGCGCGGGCACCAGCAGCTCGACATCCCGCGCCGGATCGCCATCCGTGATGGGGGCAATGGCGGTGATGATGCCCCCTTCATGGGTGAGCTCCTGATGTTCCAGCCAACCCTGTTCGGTCAGCAAGCGACGGGCACGGATCCGTGAGGCCATCAGATGCCCTCCTCGACGAGAGCGGCATCTGTCTGACGTTCTTTGCTCATCTCATCTGCCAGCGAGGTGAGACCCCGGTGGCCGCAATCAAGGGCCTGCTGGCGGAATTCACGGGCGCTGAGGCCATCGCGTTCCAGCACCATCTCCAGCAGCAGTTGCAGGTTGGTACCGGTAATAACCTCCCGCTCTGGCTGGTGCAGTGAGAGGGTTGAGGCGACCCGAAACGGGGTGCCGCCGAGCAGATCGGTCAGGAAGACCACGCCATCCCCCTTGTCGACCTCTGCCAGCGCCGCTTCGCACTGCGCCTGCAGCAGGGCGGTGGTGGAGCTCTCGGGAAAGTCGATGGCGATAACCGCTTCCTGTTCGCCGAGGATCTGCAGCATGGCGCGCTCCAGACCGCTGGCGAAACCGCCATGACCACAAATGATGATGCCCAACATAGTCTGTTCCTTTACTGCAAAGGGGCCGGCTTGCTGCCGGCTCCGGATTAGAGGAAACCGGCGAACTTGCCGACGATACCGAGTACCACCGTGATGACGATGAGGCGCAGCGGGCTCCAGCCTTTGCGGATCAGGGCGTACATCGCCAGGGTGTAGAGCAGCGGCAGGAAGGCGGGCATCAGCTTGTCGAGCACATCCGCCTGCAGTTTGACGACCGCATCACCGGCAGTGATCTCCAGCGTGGTGCCAAGACGCACATAGGTGGCGACCAGCGCGCCGATCACCGTCATACCGACGATGGAGGCAGCATGGCCCACCTTGCGGGTGTTGGCCTTAATGACCGGAATGGCCGCTACCCCCATTCGGTAGGCGTAGTGCGCCAGACCAAAACGCAGGCCGAAGTGCACCACGTTGAACAGCAGGAAGAAGACCACGGCCCCCATGATGGAGCCTTGCAGCGCCAGATCTGCCCCTATGCCGCCACAGATGGGGAGCAGGGTGAGCCAGAACATGGCATCGCCGATCCCGCCGAGCGGTGCACCGACGGCAATTTTGGTGCTCTGGATGCTGTTGACGTTCTGCTTGGAGCGCTCCATCGCCAGCACGATCCCCATCACGAAGGTGACCAGGAAGGGGTGGGTGTTGAAGAAGCCCATGTGCCCTTTCATGGCCCGGGAGAGATCCCGCGGATTGGTGTGGATCTTCTGCAGTGCCGGTAGCAATCCATAGAGCCAGCCGGAGGCCTGCATCCGCTCATAGTTGAAGGAGGCCTGCAACAGCAGGGAGCGCCAGGCAAAGCGGTTGATATCCTGCTTGCTCAGCTCGGCGCCAAGCTGCTGATCTTCATAGGTGTCGTCGGATTGTGGCCGGGTATTGTGCGGTTCGGCGCTGGAGATGATCCGCGCAGCTGTGTTGTTAGATGCCATCTTCGGTTTCCTCCTGAACAGGACGAGCTTGCGGGGTTGTGGTGCGCATGAAGTCGATCAGGGCCATGGCCAGCGCGGCGGCGGCGATGGCCAGTACCGGCAACTGGAGCCAGGCGGCAGCGACGAAACCGAGGATGAAGTAGGGGATATAGACGTTCTTCATCATGATCTTGAGCAGCACGGCAAAACCGATGGCGGGCATGATGCCGCCAGCAACGCCGAGGCCGTCGATGAGGCGGGCAGGCAGCACGTCGATGGCCGCCTTGGCATGTTCGGCCCCGAAGTAGGTGGGCAGGAAGGCACAGAGGAAGTAGAAAGTGCCCAACGCCAGCAGTGCCAAGTAGTTGACCCGCTCGATACCGCGCACGTCAGCCGCTTCGGCCATGCGATCGCAGCGGGACATGACCCCCGACATCACCGAGAAGAGGAAGGTGATCCCCATCTGCACGGCAACGGCGAAGGGAACGGCAACGCCGACCGCCACATCCGGTTTGACCCCAGTGGTGATGGCGAAGGTGGCGCCGACTATGGTGCCGATAATGACGTTGGGCGGTTGCGCCCCCGCCAGCGGGGCCAACCCCATCCAGACCAGCTCCAGAGTACCGCCCACCAGAATACCGGTGGGCAGGTCGCCGAGGATGAGGCCAACCAGCGGCCCCAGCACCACGGGACGGTGGAAGTGGGTCAGACCGTTGAACAGGTCGAGTCCGGCGAAAAACGCCAGGATGCCAAGCAGCAGACCTTGTAACAAACTGATTTCCATCACAATTGTCCTTAATCAGAGCAAATTGAAAATGTCCTGTGCCGGTTCGGTCGGCACTCCCTGGACATAGCACTCGACACGGGCGTCCCGCAGGGCGCGAAATGCGGTGATGTCCTGTTCGTCCACGGATACGGTCTTGTGGATTTGACGCTTGCCGTCGGCGTAATGCATGTTGCCGACGTTGATCCGGGAGATGGGGACACCTCCCTGAACCAGGGTGTTGAAATCGGTCGGGTTTTTGCAGACCAGCAGGATCTTCTGGCGATCTGCCGCCTTGTGGATGTTGTCGATCACCTTCTGGATCGGCCAGAACCGCACTGCAATGCCTTCGGCCAGCACCATCTCCATCAGGTTCTGCTGGATGGGGTCCTCTGCCACTTCGTCGTTGGCAACCAGCACCAGATTGGCACCGGCAAAGCCGACCCACTGGACGCCGACCTGACCGTGGATCAGACGCTCATCGATCCGGCTCAATACGATATTGGGCATCACAGCACTCCTTCTTGGTGGAACGGATAGATATTGACCCCCTGTACGACCCGGTTGACCTGACCGGTGGGGCAGGGATTGTCCGGACTGATCCCCAGTCCCAGCGAGGTATGGAAGGCGTAGTACTGGGCATAGAGCAGGTAGCAGAAGGCGAGCTGGGCATCGTCGCCATGCAGGGTGTGGGGCAGGTAGATGTGCTCCCCCTCCTCGATGGCGGGATGGCGCTGGTCAGCGATGGCAACTACCCGGGCAGCCTTGCCATCGCTTCGCAGCTCGCGCAGCAGATCCAGATCGTATTGCCGGGTGTAAGGGTCGTTGGAGATGAGCAGCACGATGAGCGTCTGTTCGTTGACGACCGATTTTGGGCCGTGGCGAAAGCCGGTGGGGGAATCGAACATGGCGACCAGACGGCCGGCGGTCAGCTCCAGCAGCTTGAGTGCCGCCTCCTGCGCCACCCCTTGCAGACTGCCGCTGCCAAGATAGATGACCCGCTCGGGCAACGGCTCGTTCCAGGCCGGTACGCGCTGCACAACCTGCTCCAGAATGGCGTCGCTGGTAGCGACCAGTTGCTCGCAGCGCTGGCGGTTGAACCGCTCTGGCAGGAAGAGAGCCAGACAGCTCAGCATCATGCTGGTCAGGCTGCTGGTCATGGCGAAGCTGCGATCATTGGTCTGGGGCGGCATCAGCAGGGCCAGAGAGTGGGTATCTTGCTGGCAGCGGCGATAGAGCGCCCCTTCACCGTTGCAGGTCAGTACCAGATGGTGGCAGTGGCTGAGCAGCTGGCTGGTCAGTTCGACCGCCGCAACGCTCTCGGGGCTGTTGCCGGAGCGGGCAAAGGAGATAAGCAGGGTCGGGCAATCTTCGGCCAGATACTCGGCCGGGTCGGTGACGATATCCGTGGTGGCGATCGCCTCGACCCGGGCATGCAGGTGGGCCGAGAGATAGGGGGCGAGCGCCCGACCGGCAAAGGCGGAGGTGCCAGCCCCGGTCAGGATGATGCGCAGCTCTTGCCGGGCGAGCAGGGGGGTCAGAAAACGGGTCAATGCTGGACGGCACTCCTCGACCATGGCGAGGGTCTCGCGCCAAGTGGCGGGTTGCTGGCGAATTTCACGGGCAGTCGCCAGGCCATTGGCACTGCGCAACATCTCTTCTGAATAACCAAGGATCATGTCTGCAACTCCTTATACAACAGGGTCGAGCTGGGAATGGCGGCGAGAGGCCGCAGTGCAGGCGCTGGTGTAGTGCCGCAGCACCTCCTGCACCTGATCGAGAATGAGGTCGTGGGGATTGGCCGAGAGCGAGCCCTGACGTACCTTGCGATACTGCAGGGGCAGATGCTGGCTCAGCAGGGGGAGCGGGATGGGCTCCGCCGCCAGATTGGCCAGCAATCTGGCGTAGCACTCATCGACTCGGCTATCGGGCCAGTAGTAGCGAATGCGATCCGAATAGCTGTAGCCACGGGCCAGCCGGCACTCGTTGGCACTGCCCTGATAGTGGCTGCGCCAGAAGTCGGGGCGCTCCAGCATGGTCTCTTCCATCACCTTGCGCAGACCTGAACAGGCCTTGGCAACCACCAGTTCCTCCTCGATGGCGGCAAGGGCAAACAGCGCTTCGCGCAGGGCGAAGGTGAGGGCAGGGCCGACCTTAAGAATGGCAAAGTGGTCGCGTACCAGCTGGCGGTAGGCCTCGGGAGTCTGGTAATCGGTGGAGTGGGCTTCGAACACCATGTGGGGATAGGCTTCGATCATCCGGCTAAGGGGAGCCGCTTTTTCTGGCCGGTAATCGATGACGCGGGTATGGTCAAACTCGACGCCGGGTTGCACCACCAGACCGATCACTCTGGGCCAGATATGGGCCAGCCCCGCTTTGTTAAAGGCCTGTTGATGGGCCTCGAGGGTGTGGCGTGCCGCCTCCGGCGTGGTGACCGTCAGCTCGGCCAGATCTTCATGGGCACCGCCCGGCACCGGCACCTCGGTGCCAATCACATAGACCAGATCGCTCTCGCCAAAAGTGGCCAGACAGGTTTGCTCGGCGATCTGCGCCAGCCGTGCGGCTCGCTCTGCGACCAGCTCGTCGGTCAGGGAAACGGGATCGCCCTGACAGGACATGCTGCAGTCGAGGTGGATCTTCTTGAACCCGGCAGCGACATAGCTGGCGATGAGATCCCCGGCATGGGCCATGGCCAGCTCGGCCGGTTCCCCTTGCCAGCGGTTGGGGCCCAGATGATCGCCCCCCAGAATGAGGTGCTGCACCGGAAAGTGGC
>NZ_JBFODV010000045.1:0-2708 GCF_040908495.1 Aeromonas sp. R1-1
GGCGTGCTGATCTTCACCACCGCCATCGCCGCCGGGGCGGGCATCCTGATGTCCAACCTGTTTGGCCTGACTGCTGAAGGGCTCACCTCCGGTGCCGCCGAGAGCGCCCGTGGCGCTGCGCTGCAGACCACCCTCGGTAGCGTAGAGAGCATGTCGTTCGCCAAGATGATGCTGGAGTTCATTCCTGCCAACCCCTTCCTCGACATGACCGGGGCGCGCAAGACCTCCACCATCGCCGTGGTGATCTTCTCCATCTTCATCGGCCTCTCCGCTACCGGCATCGCCCGCAAGAAGCCGGAGATCTTCGCCAGCTTCAGCCACTTCGTGGCCGTGGCTCATGCCATCGTAATGCGAATGGTGACTCTGGTGCTGCGCCTGACCCCGTTTGGCGTACTGGCGCTGATGACCAAGGTGGTCTCCGGCTCCAACTATGCTGACATCCTCAACCTGCTCAGCTTTGTGATGGCCTCTTACGGCGCCATCGCCATCATGTTTGTCGTGCACCTGCTGCTGGTGAGCATGGTCGGCATCAACCCGCTTCGCTTCCTCAAGAAGATCACGCCGGTGCTGGCGTTTGCCTTCACCTCGCGCACCAGTGCGGGCTCCATCCCGATGAACGTGCAGACCCAGACCAAGTCGCTGGGTATTCCGGAGGGGATCGCCAACTTCGCCGCCTCCTTCGGTTCCACCATCGGCCAGAACGGCTGTGCCGGTATCTATCCGGCCATGCTGGCCGTGATGATTGCCCCGACCGTCGGGGTCAACCCGATGGATCCCGGCTTTATCATGACCCTGATCGCCATCATCACCGTCAGCTCCTTCGGGGTGGCGGGGATTGGCGGTGGCGCCACCTTTGCCGCGCTGATCGTGCTCTCCGCGCTGGACTTCCCGGTGGCGCTGGCCGGTCTGCTCATTTCCATCGAGCCGCTGATCGATATGGGCCGTACCGCGCTCAACGTCTCCGGCTCCATCACAGCAGGGACGGTCACCAGCCGCCTGATGGGCGAGACCGACATGCATGTGTTCAACAGCGATCATGAAGTGAGTCTGGACGGCGAAGAGTCCACCGTCTGATTTGCTGTCGGTTGATCTGCCCGTGGAAAGGGGTGACTCTTTCCCGTCATAGACCGCAGGGAGGGCATGCCCTCCCTGCGCCATTGAGAGGAAAAGCAATGAGAATTCTGATCATCGGTGGCGAAGCCGCCGGTATGAGCGCGGCGGCCAAGGCACGCCGTCTGGCCAAAGATGCCGACATCGTGGTGTATGAGGCCTCCGAGGTGATCTCTTTCGGTGCCTGCGGCCTGCCTTACTTCGTCGGTGACGAGTTTCAGGAGCCTGGTTACATGGCCGAGTTCACCCCCGAGCAGTTCGCCGCCAAGGGGATCGAGGTCAAGATTGGCCATCGGGTGCTGAGCGTTGACGCAACTGCCCAGACCCTGCAGGTGGAGCACAACGGCGACACCTTCACCGACTGCTACGATCGGCTGATGATCGCCACCGGAGCCCGCGAAGTGATGCCCCCCATCCCCGGTCTGCAGCAGCAAGAGGTATTCGGTCTGCGCCGGATGGCCGACGGGCTGGCGCTTAAGGCGGCGGTGCAAGACAAGAATAATCGCCGCGCCGTGGTGATTGGCTCCGGCTTTATCGGGCTGGAGGTGGTCGAGGCGCTGGTCCATCAGGGTAAAGAGGTGCGTCTTATCGAGCTGGCGGATCGGGTCATTCCCGACGCGTTTGATGGCGAGATCACCCAGCACATCGAAACCGAACTGCGCGAGCAGGGGGTCTCTCTCCATCTGGGTGAGCGAGTTGAAGCGCTGCTGGGGGATGGCCGGGTGACCGGCGTGCGAACCAGCCAGGGCGAGTACGAGGCCGATATCGTGGTGGTCTGCACCGGGGTCAAGCCCAACACCGAGTTTCTGGCCGATACCGGCATCGAGCGGCTCGGCAACGGCGCCATCAAGGTGGATCGTCAGGGACGCAGCTCGCTGGCCAACATCTGGTCGGCCGGTGACTGTGCCAGCGTCTGGCACAGCGTGAAGCAGCAGCAGGTCTATGTGCCGCTCGCCACCATCGCCAACAAGCTGGGCCGTATGGTGGGTGAGAACCTGGCGGGGGCCGAGCAGGAGTTCCCGGGCACTTTGGGCTCTGCCGCGCTCAAGGTGTTGGGGCTGGAGGCGGGCCGTACCGGCCTTTCCGAGCAGGAAGCCAGGGCGATGGGCATCGACTATCGCACCGTGGTTATCAAGGACAAGTGCCACACCAACTACTGCCCGGGTCAGTCCGACATTCACGTCAAGCTGGTCTATGAGGCGGGCAGCAAGCGGCTGCTGGGTGGCCAGATCCTCGGTCGCAAGGGGGCGGTACACCGCATCGACGCGCTGGCGGTGGCCATCACCATGGGGGTGACTACCGAGCAGCTCGGCATGCTGGACTTTGCCTACGCGCCGCCATTCTCCCGCACCTGGGATGCCCTGAACGTGGCGGGTAATGTCGCGAAGTAAGCGTTGCGATGACTGCGTCGTTACGCAGATTCTGCTCTGCAGAGCAATCTGCGGGTAATAGCTGAGGGTAAATTGCAGCGATAAAAAAAACCGATGCCTTGGCATCGGTTTTTTTAGGCTCTGTCCCAATTACGTGTTGAAAGGCTAATCTTGAAGTAGGCCATCACCTTGAGGTCTACCATCATGGATACCCCAGCCTTTCAACAC
>NZ_JBFODV010000046.1:0-4639 GCF_040908495.1 Aeromonas sp. R1-1
TATCAGGTGGGGGAGAACGTGCTGAAAGGGCGGCTGCGCTCCCACCCGGATGTGGCGGCGCGTCACTATGTGCCGGTGGAACCCGCTCGCCTCCCGCGCACAGAGAGCGAATCGATACCGGCCTAAGCAGCGCAAAGATCCGCTGGCGGGTATATGCATGAGCCACAAGCAGCATGCACATACCCGCCCTGACAAAAAACAACATGTAACGAACTACAAAACACAACCAGTCATGGCTAGAGCCTGGCCATCACGGAGCAACACGATGAAATTCAAGACCATGAGCGTACACAGCGGCCAGCGGATCGACCCACAGACCGGCGCCCTCACCACCCCGCTCTACCAGAGCAGCACCTTCAGCTACTTCAACGCCCAGGCGGGCAAGGAGCGCTTTGCAGGTCAGGCCCCCGGCTTTATCTACAGCCGCTTTGGCAACCCTACCACCGCCGAGCTGGAGCAGAAGCTGGCGGCGCTGGAAGGTGCCGACGAAGCGCTGGTGGTGGCGAGCGGCATGGCGGCGGTGAGCGCCATCATGTATGCCCTGGCCGACAGCGGTGATGAGGTAGCCTATATCGGCCCGCTCTACGGCGGTACCGATGCGTTCCTCAAGCAGACCTTCAGCCGCGCCGGCATCAAGGTCACCGCCTACGAGAGCGATCGCGATCTGCTGGCCAACATCCGCCCTGCCACCAAGGTGGTACTGTTCGAAACCCTGACCAACCCCACCCTCAAGGTGGTGGATCCGCGACTGGTGGTGGAAGCGGCCCGCAAAGTGGGCGCCATCACAGTGTGTGACAACACCTTCCTCACCCCCTACCTGCTGCGTCCGCTGGAACTCGGGGTCGATGTAGTGATGCACAGCGGCACCAAATATCTGGGCGGCCACGGCGACATCATCGCCGGGGTGGTGGCGGGCTCTCACGCCCTGATGAAGTCCATCCGCACCGTGGCCCTCAAGCATATCGGCTCCCCCATCGGCCCGCAGGAGGCCTACCTGCTGCAGCGTGGGGTCAAGACCCTGCCGCTGCGGATGGATGCCCACCTGCACAATGCGCAGAAAGTGGCCGAGTTTCTGGCGGCCCATCCGGCGGTGAAGAAGGTGATCTACCCGGGGCTTGCCAACCATCCGGGCCACGATGCCCTCGGCGCCTTCGCCAGCGGCTTTGGCGGCATGGTGAGTATTGAACTTGAAGGCGGGTTTGAACGCTGCGCCACCCTGCTCGATAACCTGCAACTATTCGTGCAGGCGGTGAGTCTGGGGGATCTCGAGAGTCTCGCTTGCCATCCGGCCAGTACCACCCACGCCGCCATGGACGAGGCGAGCCGCCTCGCCGCCGGGGTCAACGACGACCTCATCCGCTTCAGCATCGGGGTGGAAGATGCGGACGATCTGATCGCCGATCTGGCCGCCGCGCTGGCGCAGATCTAACCGAGCGCGCTTTTTACTAGCCGACAAAACAGCGGCGAGTGATATGCCCCAAACACAACAACGGCCCATCAAGGGCCGTTGTTGTTTGTTGCGCTATGGAAAGATGGGATTTACTCCTCCCACACCACCACCTGGGATGAGGGCCAGCGATCCCCGACCTGGGCGTACTTTTGCTCCAGCAGGTGACGCTTGATCTTCATGGTGGGAGTCAGCACGCCGTTCTCGATATTCCAGGGGGTTTTCACCACCAGAATGCCGCGAATTTTGGCATGAGATTCCAGCTGATCGTTGACCCGTACCCGCGCCGCTTCCAGTCTGGCGTTGACCTCTTCCCGATTGCCCTTCATGGCGCTCTCGGCCAGTTGCACCAGTGCAATGGGCTGCGGCATACCGTAACCAATCACGCAGAGCTGTTCGATGATAGGCTCCTGACCCAGCAGCCCCTCGATGGGCACCGGCGCCACATACTTGCCCTTGGCGGTCTTGAACACATCCTTCATCCGGCCGGTGATGGTGAGATAACCCTCCTTGTCCAGCTTGCCCATGTCGCCGGTGTGGAGCCACCCCTCGGCATCGATGGCCTCGGCGCTGTGCTCGGGATCCTTGTAGTAACCCAGCATCATCCCTTCACAGCGGCAGAGGATCTCCCCCTCGTCGGAGATCTTGATGGTCACTCCGATCCCCGCCTTGCCGACGGTGCCGATCTTGTCGGCGCGGAACGGGTAGTTGATGGTGGAGTAGGCGTGGTTCTCGGTCATGCCCCAGGCTTCAGTCACCTTGAGGCCGATGCTCAGATACCACTCAAGCAGCGCAGGGGAGACAGGCGCGGAGCCGCAGCCGAGTACCCGGGCCTGATCCAGTCCCAACCCCTTTTGCAGCTTGCGTTTGATCAGGCCTGAGATAAGCGGGATCTTGAGCAGCAACGCCAGTTTGTTCTGGGGCAGCTTCTCGTGGATCTTGATACGGAACATGGCCCACAGCCGTGGCACCGAGATAAAGACGGTGGGACGGCAGCGTTTGACATCTTCGATAAAGGTGTCGAGGGATTCAGGGAACGCGATAGTAGCGCCGCCATAGAGACTACCGCCGTAGATGTAGACCCGCTCGGTAATATGGGCCAGCGGCAGGTAGGAGAAGCCCCGATCGGCCTGGCTCAGGCTCACCGTCTCCACCAGCTTCTCGCACGACCAGGCGTAACGCTCGACGCTCAGCATGGCCCCTTTCGGTTTGCCGGTACTGCCGGAGGTGTAAACCAGACTCAGCAGGGAGTCAGGGGCCTGCACCGGGCTGTCAGGGATCGGCTCGTGCGCCTCCAGCAGATCGTCCCACTGGTGGCTGGCCGGCATGGTGTCATAGGGGAAGGCGATGCGCAGCAGATCGGCGGGTACGCCCGCCTCCTGACTCTTCCAGTCATCCAGCTTGCCGACGAAGATCGCCTTGGCCTCGCTGTGGCGCAGCACATATTCGATGGTGTCGACGTTGGCGGTCGGGTAGATGGGCACGCTCACATACTGCCCCATCTGCATCGCCAGATCGGCGATAAACCACTGGGCGCAGTTCTTGGAGAGCAGCGCCACCTTGTCACCGGCCACCAGACCGAGGTGACGCAAGGCCGTCACCATCCGCCGCGCTTCATCGGCCACTTCACCCCAGGTGAAATCGACATATTCGCGGTTGATGGTTTGACGCAGGTAGGTTCGATCAGGACACTGCCGCTCCCAGTGATAGAGCATCTCGAGCGGCAGTTTATTGGCAATGCGTGAGGAGGAGGCCATAGTTTAATCCCTGAAACAAAAGGCGAAACTTATTATTAACCTTTCACTAACTTCAGGGGAAGGATAAACTCAAACTTCAGTTTGAATTGTGTATCCGATCAAGCTTCTGCGTCTTGTTGCAAACGACTCCACATCGCCTGCACCAGTTTTTCATCCTCTTCAGAAAGCTCACCTTGCAAGATCGCCTCGTTGAGGCTGCGCAGCACATAGCTCTTGACGTCCCGCACCAGGGTCTTGCCTTCCAGCTCGGCCCGGGCAACGGCCAATGAGATATGACCTCGCAGGTAACCCCCCGCAAACAGCTCATCGTCGGTCGCGGTAGCAACCATGCTGTCGATCAGTCCCAACAACTTGTGCTCAAAATCGTGAATCGTCATGTAACGCAGCCTCATTTGCGGCAAAAAATTCGGGGGTATGGAACCGCAATCCGGTTGATTGCAGCTCTCTGGCGCCAGGCCAGCAGCGTCCTTGGCGTCCTATTCCGGGTTGGCCACCGGGTAGATGACCTGATCCTTGTATCCCGTGGTTATTCGCAGATAACCACGCAACGCCCGGTTTAATTGCGGATCATCGGTGTCCACCAGCAGCGGCCTGCCCGCAAGGGCGGCAAGCTTGGCTTTGGTTGCCAGCACCTGGATATTGTCCAGCCCGACACACCGAATCACCTCAGGACTCAATTGCTGATTTCCGCGCCCGAACAGATGTCCCTGTCCGCCTATCAGGGTAATGATCAGTCGGCAGCGACGACCGCGGATCCGGGTCAGGATCTCGGCGGCGCTGAGATCCTGCCCGATAAGTCGGCCATTTTCCACCAGATCCACACCGAGCAAAGTATTTTCCAGACCGAGCTCTGCCATACAGGCTGCCACCGTGCTGCCGGAGCCCATCAGATAGAGGGTATCGGGCTCCATCTGCTCCACCACCCCGGCGGCGAGATCCGCCAACACCAGCTCTTCGGACTCCTTTCCCCCCTGCTTGACCGCTTGTACATAACGCAGATCGCCGGGCACCTTCAGCTGGCCGTAGTGGCGGGCCCGCACCTTGCCCGCGCGAAACGCCTCCTCGTCGATGTCGCGCACCTCGGCATCGATCAGGCTGAGCAATTCCCCTGCGATCATCCGCGCCACCACCCGCCCGCTGGCTGCGGGCGTCACCCCGTAGACGCCGGAGTGGATCTTGCACCCCGCCGGAATGCCGAGCACATGGCAGGACTCCCCCACCGCGGCGCAGATATCCCGCGCCGTGCCATCGCCACCGGCAAACAGCAGCAGATCGACCCCGGCTTCACGCATCAGTCTGGCGGCGTGGCGGGTATCATCGGCCGAGGTGCTCTCCCCGGCCGGTTGATAGATGACCCGACAGGGCAACCCCAGCTCGCGGGCCACCGCCTCCCCCATCTCTCCCGCCACCGTCAGCAGTTCGAACGGGACATTCA
>NZ_JBFODV010000047.1:0-17158 GCF_040908495.1 Aeromonas sp. R1-1
TCTGATCATCAGTCCAGTGCAGGGCCACTTCACCCGGACGGACGAAGCAGCACATGTTGTCGATGTGGCCGTCGGTTTCATCCATGTAGACGCCTTCGTCCAGCCAGATAAAGCTGGTGACGCCCAGATAGTCGCGCAGGTGAGCTTCGATCTGCTCTTTGGTCAGGTGCGGGTTGCGGTTTTCGTTGAGCAGGCACTCGGCGGTGGTCAGGCAGGTGCCTTCACCATCGACGTGGATAGAGCCCCCTTCCAGAATCAGCGGCGCATCGTAACGAGCCATGCCGTGCTGGGCCAGCATCTGGGCAGCGACCTCTTCATCCTGATTCCACGGGTAGTAGAGACCGCCCTTGTGACCGCCCCAGGCGTTGAAGCCCCAATCCACGCCACGGCACTCGCCGGCCGCGTTGGTGACGATGGTCGGGCCGGTATCGCGGGCCCAGCAGTCATCGCTGTTCATTTCGACCAGGGTCACATGGGCGGGCATGATGGCGCGGGCCTGCTCCATAAACTGGGCTGGCACCCCCATAAAGACCGGGGTGGCGCCACCGATGGCATCGGCCACCTTGGCGAAGGTCTCTTGCGCGAAGCGACCGGCTACGCGCCAGTTGTCCGGGCGAAACGGCCAGATCATCCAGACGGCCTGCTGGTGCGCCCACTCGGCGGGCATGGTGAAGCCGTCGGCGGCCGGCGTGGAGTTAATGGTCTTGATGCTCATCGCAAGGCTCCTTGCATGGATTGAGGCCCCCGTTTACGCCCGATGCGGCGCGGGAACCCGGAAAAATAACAGTGAGTCGCAGATTAAGACGTTGCGCCCCCATCCATCAAATGAATAGGATGGATTGTCCCATAAACACGGCGAATAATCCCCCCCATGAAATTGCACCAGCTCGACCTCAATCTGCTGCTCGCGTTTGACGCCCTGATGACGCAAGGGAGCGTCACCCGCGCCGCCGAGGCGCTTTTTATCAGCCAGCCCGCCATGAGCCACTCCCTTAACCGGTTGCGCACCTTTCTCGGCGACCCGCTTTTGGTGCGCACCCCGCAGGGGATGCTGCCGACCCCGCGCGCCCAGCGGCTGCACCTCGGGGTGCAGCAGGCGCTGCGACTGCTGGAGCAGCAGCTCTTGGAGGAGGAGGAGTTCGAGCCGAGCCAGTCGAAGCGGCGCTTCGTGCTCTGCACCACAGATTACGTGGAGTGCGTGCTGATCCCGCCCCTTATTCAGCGGCTCAGACGGCTGGCGCCGGGGGTCACCATCGAGATCCGCATCCTGCGCGACACCCTGCCAGAGGCCGAGCTGGCGAGCGGCGAGATCGATCTGGTGCTGGGCTTTGACGAGTACATGCAGGTGCCGGGGTATCTGGGCAAAGAGACCTGGCTCACCGAACCGCTGGCCGGACTGGTGCGCGCCGATCTGCCCATTGCCAAATCGGCCCCTGCCGGCGCCGGGGATGATCCCTCTCAGTGGCAGGAGCGCATCACCTTGCCGCAGCTCATCGCCATGCCCCATGTGTTCCACTCGCCGCTGGGCACCTCGGAGGCGAGCCTCGACCGCTATCTGAAGAGTCAGGGCTTTAGTCGCACCATCTCGGTCAACAGCCAGAGCTATATGTCCGCCGCCGCCATCGTCAGCCAGAGCGATCACCTCTTGGTGCTGCCCAGCATGGTGGCCGAGCTGCTCGCCACCCACTGGCCGCTGAAAAGCCTGCCGCTGCCCGAGGACGTACCCGATTATCACCTCAACTGCGTCTGGCATCCCGTGCACGCGCAGCAACCGGCGCTGGTATGGCTAAAAGATTTGATGAAGGAGCTGGTAGGGCCGAGGTAAGGCGGCTGCGTCTGGCATACCCCATCGGCGCATACGCAATAACCGGCGCAGATGTGGCTCAAGGATTTGATGAAGGAGCTTGTTGACCGACCATGATGCCCAAACCGAACCTCGATCAATTCCCTCTCCCTCTGGGAGAGGGTTAGGGTGAGGGCAGCTCCTGCTCCCTCCCCCTCATCCCCACCCCTTCTCCCACAAGGGGAGAAGGGAGCAGTTACGCTACCACTTGCAGCATCGCAGACAACCACTCAGCCATTCAGCCATTCAGCCATTCAGCCATTCAGCCATTCAGCCAGGCGATTCCCAATACATTCGAAAAGTTATCGCCATCTGCTATCACCCAATCCAGCTTCCCCTGCTCGAATCCGGCAATGAACACAGTGATGATCAGCCCAATCCCGATAGCTCCTCGAGCTGTTCCCTCTCCCATTGGGAGAGGGCTAGGGTGAGGGGACGCAATACCCAACCGGTAAACAGATGGGAAGCTGGCTATATCTATAAGGCGATACAGAGTGGGAGCAATTAATGGAGAGCAACCGTGTTGCCAAGCGACTGAGACGGGATGCCACACAGGCAGAGCAGAAACTGTGGCAACAGTTGCGCAATCGCCGTCTGGCGGGGCTGAAATTTCGCCGCCAAATGCCCATCGGCCCCTATGTGGTGGACTTCATCTGCCTTGAACAGGGTTTGGTCATCGAAGTGGATGGTTGGCAACATGGAACACAAACGAACCAGATGCATGACGAGGCTCGGACAGCCTATCTCAATCAGCAGGGATTTCGGGTGATACGAGTGTGGAATAACGATGTGCTGAGTCGGATGGAGGTCGTACTGGCCCATATTTGGCTCTCATTACGCTGAGCAGAGCCCTCCCCCTCATCCCCAACCCTTCTCCCGCAAGGGGAGAAGGGAGCAAACACCCCGGCGCGTGTGGCATCCCCGGAAACAACCATGGCTCCCAAGGGAGCCACTGTTGTTTCTGCAGTATCGCGTTACGCCCGCAAGGCCCGCATCAGCTGGGCGACCACGTCGTCGAGCAGGGGGCGATCGGGGCGG
Organism: Aeromonas sp. R1-1; assembly: GCF_040908495.1. Taxonomy (NCBI): domain Bacteria; kingdom Pseudomonadati; phylum Pseudomonadota; class Gammaproteobacteria; order Aeromonadales; family Aeromonadaceae; genus Aeromonas; species Aeromonas sp. R1-1. The sequence continues at coordinate 2,882 of NZ_JBFODV010000047.1, forward strand.
CACTGGGCGAAGGTGACCAACCCTTGCAGGTTGATCAGCAGCAGGGCGGTGAGGGTGTGGATATTGCTATCCGGGGCCAGTTCACCCTTGGCCTGCGCCTGTGTCAGCAACTCAGCCAGATCCTGCTCCAGCTCGCCATAGATACCCTTGACCCGCTGGGTCAGCTCCTCATCCTGCTCGCTCAGCTCCATCATGGTGCGGGTCACCAGACAGGAGCCGCAGAGCGCCTCCCCCACAATCCGGTCGAGATAGGCAGCAAGGCCCGCCAGCGGGCTCGGGTTGTCGAGCAGGGAGCGGCGCAGGGTGCGTTTGCCCTCGACATAGTGATCCACCGCAGCCAGCAGCAGGCCGCGCTTGTTGCCAAAGGCGCCGTAAATGCTGCCCGGGTGCAGGCCGGTGGCAGCCACCAGCTCCTGCATGGTGGTCTTGGCATATCCCTTGGCGCGAAACGCTTCCATGGCATTTCGCAGTACCTCGTCCCGATCAAACTCGGCTATGCGCATGGTTCCTCCCGTGGGAAATGGTTCACCGGCAAGGGGCAACAGGGCCCGCCGATAAAGAGTGGCTGGAAAGGGCGGCAAGTTTACCCCAGCAGCCCGCTCGGGCCAACCTTCTTGAACGCGCATTCAAAAAAAGCTTGCGCCCGACGCAAAAAACGTCTTGAATGCACGTTCAAGAATAACCCGTTCAGGACAACCTATCATGAATACCCTGTTTCAGCCGTATCGACTCAATGACACTCTGACCCTGGCCAACCGTTTCATGATGGCCCCGCTCACCCGCTGCATGGCAGGCCCAGGTCTGGTGCCGACCGAGCAGATGGCAGCCTATTACGGCCGCCGCGCCGACATCGGCCTGATTATTTCAGAGGCCGTCATCATCCGCCCCGACGCGCAGGGCTACCCCAATACCCCGGGCCTCTTCACCCAGGCGCAGATCGATGGCTGGAAGAAAGTGACCAGCGCCGTACATGCCAAAGGCGGCAAGATCTTCGCCCAGCTGTGGCATGTCGGTCGCCTCTCCCACCCCTTCTTCCATCAGGCTGAAGTGCTGGCCCCCTCTGCCGTGGCGCACGAGGGCACTGTGCCCCGCATGCGCGAGCTGACCTATCAGGTGCCGCGCGCCCTGACCGAGGCCGAAATAGCCCAACTGGTACAGGATTACGCCCAAGCCGCAGCCAACGCCATCGAGGCGGGCTTTGACGGGGTGGAGATCCACGGTGCCAACGGCTACCTGATCGACCAGTTCCTGCACCACTCCACCAACCTGCGCACCGACAACTACGGTGGCAGCCCGGAAAAGATGAGCCGCTTCGCGCTGGAAGTGGTCGATGCCATCAGCGCCCGTATCGGTGGTGATCGGGTAGGTATTCGTCTCTCCCCGGGTGCCTATGTCCATCTGGCGGGTAGCCCGGAAGATCGCGCCGTGTTCGACTACCTGCTGGGCAAGCTCAACGATCGCCCGCTGGCCTATATCCACCTCGGCATCTTTGATGACAACCTCACCTTCGATTATCTGGGTGGCCGCGCCTCCGACTATCTGCGCGCCCACTACAAGGGCAATCTGGTCGGTGTGGGCAACTACGACGCCGAGCGCGCCGCTGCGGCCATCGAGGCTAACCGCTTCGATCTGGTGGCCATCGGCCGTCCGCTTATCGCCAACCCGGACTACCTCACCAAGGTGAAGAAGGGCGAAGCGCTGGTGCCCTACGCCGACACCATGCTGGCCGAGCTGGTATAACCACGAAGCCATCGCCAGACGACAGGCAATAAAAAACGAGGGGAGCTGTTGCTCCCCTCGTGCTATCTGGCTGATGCGCTGATCAGTTGGTGCGGGCTTAATTGGTGCGGATGCTTAATTGGTACGAAATAGCGCCTCGATGGAGAGCCCCTGACTCAAAAGGATCTCCCGCAGACGACGCAGCCCCTCCACCTGGATCTGGCGTACCCGCTCGCGGGTCAGGCCAATCTCGGCTCCCACATCCTCGAGGGTGGCGGGCTCATAACCCAGCAGACCGAAACGACGGGCCAGCACTTCCCGCTGCTTGGGATTGAGCTCCTCCAGCCAGTGGACAATGCTGCTGCGCATATCATCTTCCTGTGACTCCAGCTCAGGCCCCATGCCGCGTTCATCTGAAAGCACATCCAGCAATGCCTTGTCGCGATCGCCCCCGATGGGGGTGTCCACTGAGGTGATCTTCTCGTTGAGCTTGAGCATGCGATTCACATCGTCCACCGAACGATCCAGCGCGAAGGCGATATCCTCGGCGGTCGGTTCATGATCGAGACGGTGAGAGAGTTCGCGCGCGGTGCGCAGGTAAACGTTTAACTCTTTGACCACATGAATGGGCAGACGGATAGTGCGGGTCTGGTTCATGATGGCCCGCTCTATGGTCTGGCGGATCCACCAGGTGGCATAGGTGGAGAAACGGAAGCCGCGCTCGGGGTCGAACTTCTCGACCGCACGGATAAGACCGAGGTTGCCCTCTTCGATAAGATCCAGCAGCACCAGGCCGCGGTTGTTGTAACGACGGGCGATTTTCACCACCAGTCGCAGGTTGGACTCGATCATGCGCTTGCGGGCGGCTTTGTCACCTCGCAAGGCACGACGGGCGTAGTAGACTTCCTCTTCGGCAGTGAGCAGCGGGGAGAAACCTATCTCCCCCAGATAGAGTTGCGTGGCATCCATCACCTTGTTCAGTTCCGGTGCCAGCAACTCATCGGAGATAATATCTTCCGCCTCGGCGGCTACCTCCTGCAACTCTTCTACCTCGTGAGATTCGGGTTCAGCGTCAAACTCTAACTCTGCATCCTGCATTACCAGTTGTTCTTGGCTCATGGCGTGTCTCCCTGACGTTACCAGAGTAAGACGGTCTCTCTGGGGTTAACGCTTTGGCAAATAGCTCATCGGATTGATCGACTTGCCTCTGTACCGGATCTCGAAATGCAATCGCACATCCGGCGCGTCCGTGCTACCCATGTTGGCAATGACCGAGCCCCCCTTGACGCTGTCCCCTTCCTTCACCCGCAACTCGTCGTTGTGTGCGTAAGCGGAGAGATAGTCATCATCATGCTTGAGGATAATCAGCTTGCCGTACCCCCTTAAAGCACTGCCAGCGTATACCACTTTACCGCTGCTGGCGGCGTAGACGGGTTGCCCCTTCTGGCCGGCTATGTCGATCCCCTTGTTACCCTGTTCTGCAACAGAGAACCCCTCGACAATCCGGCCTTTTGCGGGCCAGTGCCAAGCAAGTCTCGACTGGGAGTTGTTTGTTTTTTGTTCTTTGACCTGAGCGTATTCCTTCGGTGCTGCCGGAGCAACGGATTTCTGAGAGATGAACGGCGTGGTCTGACCAGATCCACTCGGCTCGGCCAACGGACGCGGACCGCTACTCGGACGACTCACGGCCACCGGTGTCACGGTTTCCGGACGAGTCGCAGCCACCATCTGGGTCGAACCGCCGCCAGCAGTCTGGACATTGAGCACCTGACCCGGTTGCAGCGCATAGGGGGCGCTCAGATTGTTGCTCTGGGCCAGCGCCTGCGGCGTCATGCCGAACTGGCGGCCGATGCTGCTCAGGGTATCGCCGCGGCGCACCTCATAGGTACCGGCACTGCGGCTGCTGCTCATGCTGGCGCTGGAACCATCGAGTCGCAGTCGCTGCCCCGGATAGATGTTGTAGGGCGGGCTGATGTTGTTGAGGCTGGCCAACGAGGGTACGTCGTTGCCGGAGTTGAAGGCGATGGAGTAGAGGGTATCGCCCCGCTTCACCACATAGCTACCGCCCTGAATGGGGGCGCTGACCTGGGCACCGCTTTGGCGAGCCGGAATGGTCGAGACAAACTGCCCCTCATCAACACCATCTACCGGAGCTGCATTTTTACTGGAGGAGCAGGCAAGCAGCAGCCATGACAACACCACGACACTGCTTCCTTGCCAAATACGCGAACGCATAATGGATCCTTAACGACTAAACCAGAAATAGGCCACCACGGCCAGACCAATACAGAGCCAACCGAGCACATCTACGTAGTGCATCAGTTTGCGTTCCATCTTCTCGCCACCCCAACGCATCAGGCCCGCAACCAGGAAAAAGCGCATGCCACGACCGATGAGGGAGGTGATGATGAAGGGCAGCAGAGCCATTTGCAACAACCCTGCCGTCACGGTAAACACCTTGTAGGGGATAGGGGTGAAGCTGGCAATGAAAATAACCCAGACCCCCCACTGTTCAAACCAGCTACGGGCGATGTCAATCTTGCCCAGATAGCCAACAGACTCCACCAGCGGCAGCACCACAGGGGCCCACAGGGCATAGCCAAGGGCATAGCCAAACAGGGCGCCCAGCACAGAGAAGAGAGTCGCCAGCGTGGCGTAGTGCCACGCCTTGTGGGGCTTGGCGAGCGCCATCGGCGCCAGCATCACATCCACCGGGATCGGCCAGAACACCGACTCGATGAAAGCGGTGATGGAGAGATACCAGGGGGCATGCTTGTGGCGAGCCCACTGCATCACCAGTACGTACAAACGGGAAAACAACTTCACTCAACATCTCCGTCAATCAGGGGAACAAAACGTACCGGCTCCAGAATACGGCTGGTCAGCTGGGATCCGGATCGTTCGATCAGCTGCAGGGTCTGCTGGCTGTCACCCACGGGCAACACCAGTCGGCCCCCTTCGGCCAGCTGATCGGTCAGTGCCGTCGGGATCTCGCTCGCCGCGGCCGTCACCAGAATGGCGTCATAAGGCCCCTTGTTGGGCCACCCCAGCCAGCCGTTGCCGTGCTTGGCCGAGACATTGTGCAGATCGAGCTGGCGCAGTCGGCGTCTGGCCTGGAACTGCAGCGACTTGATCCGCTCCACGGTATAAACATGCTCCACCAGATGGGCGAGGATCGCCGTCTGGTAGCCCGAGCCAGTGCCAATCTCCAGCACATGGGCCGGATTATTTTGCATCAGCAACTCGGTCATTCGCGCCACCATATAGGGCTGCGAAATGGTCTGGCCGTGGCCAATGGGCAGGGCGGTGTTGTCCCACGCCTTGTGCGCCATGGCCTCGTCCACAAACAGCTGGCGCGGCACTTTCGCGATGGTCGCCAGCACGCGAAAATCGCGAATATCCTGCGCAATGAGCTGATTTAACAGGCGCTGTACTATCACACCACCCTCATCCCTGCAGATCTAACCAGGCCCCCAGACCGGCGAGACTGTCATAGGCAGTCATATCGATGGTCAGGGGGGTAATCGAGACATAGCCCTGCTCGATGGCAGCAAAATCGGTGCCTTCACCGGCATCCTGCTGGCTACCGGGGGGGCCGATCCAGTAGATGGGCTGGCCACGGGGATCCTCGGTGCAGATCACCGACTCCGCCCGGTGGCGATTGCCAAGGCGGGTGGTCTTGATCCCCTTGATCTGCTCGAGGGGCAAGTCCGGCACGTTGACGTTGAGGATCTGATCGGCAGGCAGGGGGTGTTTCATCAGCCCCTTCACCAGCAGGGCCGCATAGTGGGCCGCCGTGTCGAAGTGGGTCTTGCCTACCAGCGAGATGGCGATGGAGGGGTAGCCAAGATGGCGCCCCTCGGTGGCCGCGGCGACTGTGCCCGAATAGATGACATCATCCCCCAGGTTGGCACCGTGGTTGATGCCGGCCACCACCATGTCGGGTTCAGGGCGCACCAGCTCGTTGACCGCCAGATGCACGCAGTCGGTCGGCGTCCCCTTCACCGCATAGCTCTCGCACCCATTAAAGCCGTTTTCTGCAATGCGGGTAACCCGCAGCGGTACTTCCAGCGTCAGGGAGTGACTCGCGCCGCTGCGGTTGCGATCCGGCGCCACCACAATGACCTCGCCGCAGGCGCGCAGCGCCTCGCTGAGGGCACGAATGCCCTCGGCATGCACACCATCATCATTACTGACCAGAATTCGCATCGGTCTGATTCCTGAAACCGTGATCGGCCTCTTCGGCCTGCATTAACTCGCGCACCACGCTGGTGGCAAACGCGCCCGCCGGCAGGAAGAAGGAGAGGGTCAGCGCCTCGCCGTCCAGCTGCCAGCTCATCTGCTCCGGCTTGAGCAGCAGGGGGCGGCGATCCTGCTCCAGCCCGGCTTTCTCCAGCCCGTCACACCAATCGCTGTAAGGAGCCAGCACGCCCTGTTCGAACTCGGCAGCGGCGCCCTGACTGGCCAGACGGCCACGGCCCCACTGGGGCGCAGTAAGCTGCACGTCGCCGGAGGCAAGACGCGCTTCCAGCTCGGGGGTCACGCTCTCTTCGCTGAAAATGGAGTGGCTGCTCTTGAGCATCACGCAATCACCGGCCAGCAGCTGATGAGCCAGCCCCTGCTCGATACGGGCGCTGACGATGGCGTTGAACAGCATGCTGCGGGCGGCAGAGAGGTAGAGGGAGCGCTTGTTGCGATCCTTGATCCGCTTGCCGGCAAACATCGCCTTGGCCGCTTCCAGGTTGTTGCCATCGCGGCCAAAACGCTGCTCACCATAGTAATTGGGTACGCCCTGAGTGGCGATGGCCTGCAGGCGCGCTTCCAGCCCGTCGGCCTGTTCCAGACCGGTGAGACGCAGGGTGAAATGGTTGCCCTTGAGGTAGCCGACCCGCAATTTGCGGTTGTGACGCCTGGCTTGCAGGATCTGGATGCTGTCGCTCTCGATGACCGACAAGTCCGGCTCGGCCTTGCCTGGCAGGTGAATACCAAACCACTGCTCGGTCACCGCATGACGATCTTTCAGGCCCGCCCAGGTCACCGCATTGCGGTTGACCCCGGCGGCATCGGCCAGCAGACCCGCTACCCAGGCGGTGTTTTCGCCGGTTTTGCGCACCCGGACGAAGATATGCTCCCCCTCGCCACAGGGCTCGAAGCCGAGATCTTCATTCACCACGAAGTCGGCGGCCTCGGCCTTGAGGATACCGCGGGCAGTGGGCGCCCCGTGCAGATAGGCAAGTTGTTCCAGCATTATTGTTTCACCAGTAGGACGACGGCTTCGGTGGCGATCCCTTCCTTGCGCCCCGTAAACCCAAGCTGTTCGGTGGTGGTCGCCTTGACGTTCACCCGGTTCAAATCACATTGCAGATCGGCGGCCAGCACGGCGCACATGGCGTCGATATGGGGCGCCATTTTGGGGGCTTGGGCGATGATGGTCACATCCAGGTTGCCGATGGCATAACCCGCCTGCTGTACCCGGGCAAAGACATCACGCAGCAGGATGCGACTGTCGATCCCCTTGAACTCGGCAACGGTATCGGGGAAGTGGCGACCGATGTCACCGGCGCCGATGGCCCCCAGCAGGGCATCGCTCACCGCGTGCAGCACCACATCGCCGTCAGAGTGGGCAACCAGCCCCTGCTCGTAGGGAACCGGCACGCCACCCAGCATGCAGGGGCCAACACCACCAAATTTATGGACATCAAAACCATGACCAATGCGCATCATCAGCAGCAACCTCCCAACATGCTGAAACCAACCCCATCAATTTTGTGTACGTCCACACCATGTCCAATCCGGATCATGCTAACTCCTTGTTCGGGCCTGTTTGTTCGAGACACTCTGCTCTGAACGGTCTGTTCTGACTGAGGGGCTTATGCCTGCTGGCTTAAAAACAGCCCCGCCAGCGACAAGTCTTCCGGCCGGGTCACTTTGATATTGTCGGCGCGCCCCTCCACCATCCGCACCGTGAATCCGGCCCGCTCCATGGCAGAGGCCTCGTCGGTGATGGTGGCGCCCAGCAGCAACCCCTCTTCCAGTGCCCGCTTCAGGGCACGGGTCGGGAACATCTGCGGCGTCAGGGCATGCCAGAGCTGCTCGCGCTCGACGGTAGCGATGATATTGCCCTCGCCATCGGAGCGTTTCATGGTATCGCGCACCCGACTGCCGAGAATGGCACCGCCACAGTTCATGGCCGTGGCAATCAGCGCATCGAGATCGCCGTGAGTCAGGCAGGGGCGGGCCGCATCGTGCACCAGCACCCACTCCCCTTGCGCCACATGGAGACCATTGAGGACGGAAAAGGCGCGCTCGGCGCCTCCCTCTACCCGCACAATCCGCGGGTCGGCCGCCACCGGCAGGGCCTCGAACCAGCGATCATGGGGCGCCAGTGCCACGATCACCTGGGCGATGGCCGGGTGGGAGAGCAGCCGCTCCAGGGTATGTTCGAGAATGGTTTTACCCGCCAGTTGCAGGTACTGCTTGGGACAATCGGCCCCCATCCGGCTGCCAATACCGGCGGCAGGGACGATCGCCGTCAGGCCGGATACCCGGCTGGCATCAGTCATCGTAGGGCTCATCGTCCGGCGCTGTCTCTTTGTCTTTCTCTTTGGGGATGATCCGGTAGAAGGTCTCCCCCTGCTTGATGTAACCCAGATCGTTGCGCGACAACTCCTCGATGGCCTCGAGGCCAGAGGTGAGATCATCTATCTCGCGGTAAATGAGGTCGTTACGATCCTTGAGAGTCTGGTTGTCCCGCTGTTGCTGCGAGATAGCCTCCGACAGGTTCTGATAATCGGATAGCCCGTTCTTCCCCAGCCAGAGGTCATATTGCAGTCCCCCCAGCAGGAGGATCAGGATCAGGGTGAATAGCCGCATGCACTAGGTCTCCTTCAGGCGGCCTAGTGTCCCATATTCGGTGCCAAGACAAAAGAAAGCGAGCACCCGGGAGCCACCGGCCGAACATAAAAAAGTGCCCAAGAGTGAATCAGATAGCACAAAGCCCCGCCAAACCGGTGCAAGGATGGCCAACCAGGGCGCTCCTTGTCCGGGGGCGGGGCTCTCAATCAGAAAGCGGTAAGGGGGATCAGTTCACCGCGACCGGCTCTCCCGCGCTCTCGGCCGGAGTGTTGTACTCCTCCTCGGCATCGCGGAAACGCTCCAGCATCGCTTTTGAGGGTGCTTCGCCCAGCAGGCTGCCCACCACGATGGCCAGCAGTGCGAACAGGAAGCCCGGGATGATCTCATACAGCCCCAGCCAGCCGAACTGCTTCCAGACGATGACGGTGATGGCACCGACCAGCATGCCCGCCAGCGCGCCGTTGCGGGTCATTCGCGGCCACAGAACCGAGAGCAGCACAACGGGGCCGAAGGCGGCACCGAAACCGGCCCAGGCGTAGCTCACCAGCCCCAGTACCCGGTTTTCCGGATTCATGGCAACGGCGATGGCAATCACCGCGATCAGCAGCACCATCAGGCGACCCACCCACACCAGCTCACGCTGGGAGGCGTTCTTGCGCAGGAAGGGCTTGTAGAGATCCTCGGTAATGGCGCTGGAGCAGACCAGTAATTGACAACTTAGAGTGCTCATTACCGCCGCCAGAATGGCGGAGAGCAGCACCCCGGCGATCCAGGGGTTGAACAGGATTTTGGAGAGCTCGATAAAGACCCGCTCCGGGTTGCCGGTCACTCCAGCCGCCACTTCCGGGAAGCGGGCGAAGTAGGCCAGACCGAAGAAGCCGATGGCCACCGCGCCTGCGAGGCAGAACACCATCCAGGTCATGCTGATACGGCGGGCATTGGCCATGGAGTGGTGGGAATCCGCCGCCATGAAGCGGGCCAGAATGTGGGGCTGACCGAAGTAGCCAAGGCCCCAGGCCATCAGCGAGACAATGGCGATCACATCCAGATTTTTGAACATGTCGAGGTTGGTAGCGCTCTTGGCGGCCACCTCGATCATGGCGCTGTCCACCCCGCCCACGGCGATGATGACGAAGACCGGGGTCAGGATCAGGGCGAAGATCATCAGGGTTGCCTGCACCGTATCGGTCCAGCTCACCGCGAGGAAGCCGCCGAAGAAGGTGTAGGTGATGGTGGCTGCTGCACCGACCCAGAGGGCGGTGTTGTAATCCATGCCGAAGGTGCTTTCGAACAGACGGGCACCGGCCACCACGCCGGAGGCGCAATAGATGGTGAAGAAGAGCAGGATCACCAGCGCCGAGAGGATGCGCAGCACCTTGCTGTGATCTTCAAAGCGATAGGTGAAATAGTCCGGCAGGGTCAGGGCGTTGCGGTTCTTCTCGGTGTGTACCCGCAGGCGACCCGCTACCCAGCGCCAGTTGAGGTAGGCGCCGATGACCAGACCGATGGCGATCCAGCTCTCGGAGATGCCGCTGACGAAGACGGCGCCGGGCAGCCCCATCAGCAACCAGCCGCTCATGTCGGAAGCGCCGGCAGAGAGAGCGGTAACCCAGCTCCCCATTCGGCGGCCGCCCAGAATGTAGTCATCAAAGTTGCGGGTGGCGCGATAGGCGACGAAGCCGATCAACACCATTCCGAGGATATACACCAGGAAGGTGATTAACATGGGTGTGCTAGCTGTCATGCAAAACTCCGTTTTGTGTCATTTTCTGCCCGCTCTGGTGACGGGCTCATCCCTAAAAAACCGGCCTAGCTTAATCAGCCGTTCGCGCCAGCTCAACCACTTTTAACAAACACAAAACACAATAAAAACCTTTGCGCATCAAATCATCTGCCGCATCAAGAGGATGGTGCCAGATTTCCTGCCGTGGCCGTGATGATCATCTCGCAGCGCCAGCCGCTACTGAGCGTTATGTTTTCACATTTTGTTACTATCCATTTTTTTACAAGCCAGCGCCCCGCTCCTACACTCCCCGCCCTGTCTCATCACACCAGTCAGAGGTCGGCACCATGTCATCTCATCTGTCACACCTGCGAACCCTCGCCCGCCGCCTTCATCCGGTGGAGGAGTCGGGTCATCTCATCCGACGGGCCAAGTATGTGGGGCGTCTCTGGCTCAATCCCGGCGCCCGCGCCCTCTATCGCCAGCAGCAGGAGCAGCCGCTGCTGGCGCAGGCGATCAGCCGCTTCCCCGATATTCTGGAAAAGCCGATCCACCCCTATCGCCACAAGGGGCTCCGCAAGCGCCTGCGAGCGGGGCTTATCAGCGGCCACTACCAGCAGCTGGCACGCCAGCTGCCCAAGGCGCAACAACTGGCAATCTACAGCGGGCGCGGCCTGCTGCTGGCCCAGTGGCAGAGCGACAAGCTGACGGCCCCCCTCACCCTGCAACTGGATTACCAAACCCACATGGGCAAAGAGGGGGAGATGAGCCTGACCCTCAAGCTGGGTGACACGGCGCTCTATTACATGGCCCTCAATCTGCGCCCCGCGCCGAACCCGACCCTCGAGATCTGTTCGCTGCAGGGCGGCAAGGGGCAGAGCGAGGAGATCAAGCTGGTCACCAAGGCGTGCGGCGGGCTGCGCCCCATGTCCCTGCTGGTCTATATGGCCGCCGAGCTGGCCCGGGGGTTGGCGTGCAAAAGCCTGCTCGGGATCCGCACCCAAAGCCACGTCTATCAGAGCAGCAAACGCACTGCCGATCGGGTCAAGTTCGACCTCGACGGCTTGTGGCAGGAGCATCAGGGCTGCGTGCAAGATGAACTCTGGATGAACGTGCCGCTGGAAGTGCCCCGCAAGACGCTGGAGGAGATCCCCTCCCGCAAGCGGGCCAGCTACAAGGCGCGCTATCAGCTGCTCGATCAGCTCGGCAGCGAGCTGCAGGCAAATCTGCTGCGAAGCTGAGTCAGCACAGCAGAAACACAAAGGGCGAACAGCATGCTGTTCGCCCTTTGTCGTGACGGGGATTTGCCCTTAGCGGTTGATCGCCATCGGCATGCCGTTGCGCTGCTCCAGCGCCTGCTTCACCAGTTGGGAGTCGCTGTCGGCGTGGGCAATGAAGCGGGTCACCGCCGGAGTCATCGGCAGCGGTGCCGGCAGCTTGGAGTTGAACTCCTCTTCGCTGCGCGACAGCGGCTGATGCACTTCCAGATAGCGGACACCGTTGGGCTCGAGAGAGGCCTTGATCGGCTGGTTGACGAACTGGACGCGGGTACCGACCGGTACCTGCTTGAACAGGTAGGCGATGTCGTCGTTGCGCAGACGCACGCAACCGTGGCTCACCCGCAGGCCGATGCCGAAGTTGGCGTTAGTACCGTGGATGGCGTACATCTTGCCGATGTAGAGGGCAAACAGACCCATGGGGTTATCAGGGCCGGCAGGCCATACCGCAGGCAGGCTCTCGCCACGGGCGGCGTATTCGGCATGCATCTTGGCGGTCGGGGTCCAGGTCGGGCCCGCTTTCTTGCGCTGCACGCTGGTCACCCAGTTTTCCGGAGTATCGGTGCCGAGCTGGCCGATGCCGATGGGCAGCACTTCCACCACTTTTTTACCCTTGGGGTAGTAGTAGAGGCGCATCTCGGCCACGTTCAGCACAATCCCTTCACGGGGTGCATCCGGCAGGATCAGTTGCTGGGGGATCACCAGCTTCTCGCCGGTCTGTACCAGCAGGGGATCCGCATCGGGGTTGGCTTCGGTCATGTTGGTGAGCCCCAGCTGGAATTTGGCCGCAATGGCCTCCAGCGGCTGGCCGTTCTCTTCGGCCGGAACCACATATTCCAGATTTTCCCCTACCAGACGGCTGTTGGCCGCAGGCAGAGCATATTCAACAGCGAAAACCGGCGCAGCGGTCAGCAGCAGGCTGTAGCAGAGTGTTGCCACACTATTGCGAAGGAGCTTCATAACTTTCCCATGATGATGACTTGAAGTGACGTCTCTGGGCTGGCAGCTGATCAAGAGGGGATCAGGGGCGCGAAGAGAAGGCCGCCATTTTTCTCCTCTGCACGGCAAATTTCAACTGACAAGTGGCGACGGGTCGATGATTAATATGCGGTTTTTTCCGCGTCCCCGACCCGTCCGGTTTCCCTGTTTATCCCCGTTGCCAGGCACGCATATCGTAACCTGTGGGAGATTGATGCAACCGCAGATGAAATTGCTCGATGATGGCGAAGATATGGTCGAAAATATCGGCCTGGATCCCTTCGTAATCGGCCCATGCGGTGGTCGCGGTAAAGCAGTAAATTTCCAGCGGCAAACCATCTGACGTAGGTGCCAGCTGGCGCACCATCAGGGTCATGTCCTTGCGAATGCCGGGGTGGGCACGCAGGTAGGCATCCAGATAGGCGCGCAGGGTGCCGAGGTTGGTGAGGTGACGACCGTTGATGGGACAGCTCAGGGCATCGCTCAGCTGCTGGTTGTAAGCGCTCAGCTCCTGCTCCTTGCGGCTCAGATAGGGAGCCAGCAGCTGCGCCTGCTTGAGCTGCAACTGCTCCTCGGCCGTCAGAAAACGCACGCTGGTCATGTCGATATTGACGCTGCGCTTGATGCGGCGGCCGCCGGACTCGGTCATCCCCTGCCAGTTCTTGAAAGAGTCGGAGATCAGGGCATAGGTGGGAATGGTGGTGATGGTCTTGTCCCAGTTCGATACCTTGACCGTGGTAAGCCCGATGTCGGTCACCTCGCCATCGGCGCCGTACTTGTCCATCTGCAGCCAGTCACCGACGCTCAGCATCCGGTTGGCAGAGAGCTGGATCCCCGCCACCAGCCCGAGGATGGGGTCCTTGAATACCAGCATCAGCACTGCGGTCATGGCACCCAGACCGCTGAACAGGAACAGCGGCGACTTGCCGAGCAGCAGGGCGATCATCAGGATGCCCACCAGAATGCTGCCTACCAACTTGGCCCCCTGGAAGATGCCGCGCAGGGGCAAATCCCGGCCAAGGCGGGTGTAACGGCTCACCGACAACAGGCAGTCGAGCAGGGCGAAGAAGGCCAGCAGCAGGAACAGCAAAATCCAGAGCTGGGCCACCATCTCGATAAGCTTGAGGCTATCCGATTGGCGGGGTAGCCAGATCTCCGCCTGACCGAGCAGCACGGCCCCCTGCAGCACAAAGGCGAGCCGGTTGAAGAGGCGCTGTTGCAGCTGGGGCGGCAGCCACACCTGCTTGGCCTTGCCGAGGATCCCCACCAGCCGGACCAGCAGTACCCGGTGCAGCGCCATGTGCAGCAGCAACGAGGTGATGACGATAAAGCCCAGTGCGATCACCAGCGCCATCAGGCTGGTCACCTCCACCCCAAGGCCCGACAACCAGTTAAAAAACGCCTCTTTCATTGCTCTCTCCCGAACCGGGCAGCCCGCTGGCTGCAAAAACAGTGGTGGTCAGGGTACCGCTCCCCTCCCCCATGTCAAATCGGCGTACGCCAGAAATGACAACGCCCGGCACAGGCCGGGCGTTGTTTCAAAGCGAGGCTGACTTAGCAGACCAGGCTCAGGGCATCGCGAGCGATGACCAGCTCTTCGTTGGTCGGGATCACCATGGCGCAACGGCTGTCGGCGGTGGTGATGCGACCTTCGCCACCCAGTACCGCGGCGTTGTTGACAACCCCTGATGCCACTCCACCTGCTACTGCTCGCCTTGGCAACGC
>NZ_JBFODV010000048.1:0-11418 GCF_040908495.1 Aeromonas sp. R1-1
GGAAGGACAGACTCCCTACAGCATGTTCAAAAAGGGTCTGAAATTGATACCGAAGGAAGTGCGCACTAAAGTAGCGTAAACAAGACACCGGTTTGCAAAGCACTGATGGAACATCAGAGCTTTTCGTATTGCCAACTCACGCCCCCTACCTTGCTTTTGTGATTGCCCCACCCGACAAGCGTTCCTTCCTGTCACAACAGGAGCAAAAGAGGCGTTGTTTCCCAAATCAATACAGCTTGAATGGAACCAACTGAGGGTTCTGTGATCTGATCACCAAACCAAGCAGAGATAATAGACACGGAACAGGACCTTGAAGAGCATGTTAAAAGAACTCAATGCTTAAGGCCCTGTACATGATCATTTTATAGTTTTAGATATTTCACACTTGATTCGATCTATTGATGGTTGACATTCTGGATGACTAAATATTTTGTATGTTGACAAATGAGGGAGGCGTACAAGCAAGGAAACTTGATCACCCCGTTCGTAACGCTGAATTTGGTATCTGACTCTCCCCCAGCCAATCTGTTCATTGATTTTTTCAACCATCTGGAAACCATGCTTGATTAAATGGCTATCCAGTTCATCAAATACAATTTTCGAAATCGCGATATAAAGTTTACAGTGAACCTGCTTTATACGCTCATTCCATATTTCACGAGCATGTTCAAGCCACTCATCCTTTCCTTTTAATGTATGCCAATTTCGTGAGCGAGCGGGAATATAGTTTGTCATCAGAGAGCCATCCATGAGCTGTTTGTATGATACACCCAATTCATCGCCAATCATTGTATATAAGGCTCTCATCTGCTGTTGTAGCGGTGCTTCACCCTCCTCGCAGCCCTTCCAAGGTTCACTGTAGTATGCACATTCAGACTCCACTGAAATTGCATTGGTATCACATGGTCCACCACCTGGATTTATACCAAAGAATGCGACAGGATACTGAGGGGATAGCATGTTATCATACCTACAGAAAAGCAGGTCCCACCCCATATCATTCTTTAAGTTATCATATTTGTTTTGGATGAACGCAAACAGACGCTCTTTACACAAGAAATTGATATCAGTACTCATACATTGTCCATTACATCGTCAAAGTGGAAGTTAGATTGTCATTCTGAGTTAAATAAAAGTCAACAAGATAGCGTTTTCACTATTTATGTTTTAAAAGGAAAATTTCATTACTCGTACTTGTCGATTTTAGAAGCCTTTTTATTTTTCAGGGGGGACTTTTAACTGTTGAAAGTTCATTGCAGATATCAATTCTTCCCCAAGTTCCAGAGGGCTTTATACATAGTGACATGATTTACTATCTCTGGATTTTAGTCACAGCCTTGAACTTGTCATGTTGACTTCGCTAAAAATTTATTTATGGCCATAATGCCCAGTTCCATTTTTATTCTTGCGGAGACATTGGCTGAATGAATATGAATTTTGGGAGGGATAAAGTGATTTGTCATTACCTCATTTTCTATCCAGAGAATCACGTCGTATCCGGTTCCTCTATCATCCTCACCGAGGTCATGATCAAGACTAATTTCAGTCACCATCTCTGTTTTTAGCCATGCAATCGCCTCGTCCGGCCAAAAGACACGAATCCACCCTACCGGATTTTTTATTTCATCGTCCAGATATAATTTCATGCCATTTTCTCCAGGTTCAGTTCCAATACGTGAGCAATACCGCGATAGGCCCCATCAACAATCAGCTCACCGGGAAACGGTAGTCTGGATGACAAACCAAGATCTGGATCGATGTAGTAGACACATGCGCCAGGGTTGATGTTTTGTAACAGAGAGCTCGCAGGCTCAACAAGCAAACTGGTGCCGACAACTACTACGGTATCAGCCTCGCAGAGCCAGCGACGAGCTTGTTGATACTCATAAATCTTTTCACCAAATAGCACGATATCTGGACGCAATTGTGAACCAGTGGATGGGCAGCGATCACCGATCGCCACATCCTCATGCCAAGGCTGCCGATATTTTTTGCTACGAAAACCTATGGGGACCAAAAACTGGATTGAACCATGCAGATGAAGGACTTCACGGCTACCTGCTCTCTCATGTAAGTCATCAATATTTTGGGTGATGACCCTAACAGTACATTTTTGTTGTAGCAGGGCTATCAGATAATGCGCCTGTGAGGGGGCGGCTTCTAACATGGTTTGACGCCGTTTGTTGTGAAAGGCCAAGAAGCCTGCCAGATCCGTACTCATGCTATTAGCGTGGGAATAGCACCAGCTCTCATGATTACGCCAAATGCCCTCACTTCTAAACGTGGGCACACCGCTTTCCGATGACAAGCCCGCCCCGGTAAAGAAGAGGATTGTGGGATGGTAGTGTTGGCCTATTACCGAGGCTTGCGCTCTTTTTTCTCTGTGACGGCGCTGATGTCTTCGTGCTCGGGAAGAGATTGGTTGCATACGACCACCTTTTGTTAAGGTGTGACCGGCCCACCCGATTGATTTGTTACTTAACCAGGGGGTTGGGATCACACTTCATGACTATGTTCCTACTCACCTCGTTGAGGTAAGAATGAGGGGGGAGCGGCAGTTACCAGTTGAGATCAAACAAGCTGCGACTAATAGATGTAATTGCACTGGCAGACCTGGCACTTTGTTTACTGATAGGCTCGCTATGCATGAAAAACCAGTAGCGGTACTCCTGAGCAAAATGGTCACTTGCCTGCAAAACCGGTTCACGGTAATTGCGTCTTATGCGCTCCGTTATGACCTGCTGTTCATCCAGATACAGAGCTTTGAGGCCAAAGCCATGTTGTCGGACACACCAGTCGACAGCACACAATGCGGTTAACTGGTTGTATCGCCTAAACGGTCGGATTGAACTAATCAGATAGAACAGTTCAGCCCCTCTGGCAAAGATACAGGGATAGGCCTCCTCCCTTATTTGATTTTGCTGGACCCGCATGATGGTCCAGTCCAGGATTTGCAACATACCCTGGGTGGTTATAGTGGGTTTTTGATCAATGGCACGACTGACGAAACGATGGATTTGCAGGACTTTTCTTGTTGAAATCATGGTTGCTTACTCACACAGTATTTAGCGCAAAGCGCACTCATGTAAGGAAGATCTAGAAGCCTTGAGTTAATGCTGGGGACGATTCTGTGGCGAGGTGAAGCAACTTACCCATGATACAGATTTGAAAAGGATGGCGGAGATCAGATCACCACCCCCTTGGTTATTTCCCTTCAAGCTTCATCGATTTGCTCCTCTTCAACATACCTCCCTTTGCGGACGTTACCCAGCGCCCATTAATTGCTCAGCGATTGGATTTCATTTTGAAAAACTGATACTTAAGTAGCTACACTAGCCATTATCAACATGCAGGGACGTGTAAAAGATGAGCTTGATTGGCTTGGTACTGGCGTTGATCGCCATCCTTGGCGGCAACATGGTCGAGGGTGGTCATCCCAGTGCACTGCTCGATCTGCCCGCATTTCTTATCGTGATAGGTGGCACCATAGGTGCTGCGCTGACCCAGTTCCCTTTCTCCGTCGTCGGCAGCACCATGAGGCGTTTCAAATGGCTGCTCTCTCCCCTCAAACTCGACCTGCTGGAACAGGCCCAGTTGCTGGAGACCCTGGCAGGCAACGCCCGCCGCAGCGGCATGCTGGCGCTGGAAGGGATGATCGACGAGATCAAGGATCCCTTCCTGAAGAAAGGGGTGCAGATGATGGTTGATGGTTACGAGAAAACCAAGATACACGAGGTGCTGGAGAACGAGATCGAGTTCGAGCAGGAAGATCTCGAACAGACAGTCAAATTCTACGAAGCCATGGGCGGCTACTGCCCGACCATGGGGATCGTCGGGGCGGTATTTGGCCTGATCCACGCCATGGGTCTGCTGGATGCCCCCGACAAGCTGGGCGGCGCCATCGCGGTGGCCTTTATCGCCACCATCTACGGGGTATCCGCAGCCAACCTGATCTTCTTGCCGTTCGGCAACCGCTACAAGGGGTTTGCCCACCAGATCCGCCACTACAAGGAGATGACCCTGACCGGCATTCTCTGCATCGTGGATGGCGAATCCCAAGCGCGCCTGCAAGTTACCCTCGAACCTTATCTGGGAGGTCACGGTGGCCAAAAAGAAAAAGGCTGAAGCACCGGAGAACCATGAACGCTGGCTGGTCTCCTATGCCGATTTCATGACCCTGCTGTTCGCCCTGTTTGTGGTGCTCTACTCCTTTGCCATGGCCAAGCAGTCCGAAACCCGGGTGCTTATCCAGGGCTTTATCGAGTCGCTGGGTAAAATCGGCCTCATTTCCCCGCCTGCCGGCTCCCCCTTGATGCAGGGGGGCACAGGGATTCTCGAGCCAGAATCAAAAACTACGCCGAGCAGCCCGAAAGAGGAGACAGTGCTGGAGAAAGATGCCCCCATGGCGGCATCGGACCCCTTCAACGAGACCATAGGTGCCTCGGAAAAACCGAGCGCCACCGAAGCCTGGCCCCACAAGACCAAGGAGCAGGAGTGGGTGCAGGTGACCAAGCAGAAGCTGGAACAGCAGCTAAAGGCCCAGATTGAATCGAAGGATCTGGAGGTCGAGCAGCTTGGCAGTCAGCTGGTGATCCGCATCGGCGAGAAGGCGCTATTCCCCGCCGATTCGGCGTTCCTGCAGCCCCAGTTCATCCCGCTGGTCAACAAGATCGCCGGCATTTTGGCCAACATCCCGGGGCAGGTAGTGGTCACCGGTCATACCGACAACTCCCAAGCGCCGGTGGAGCTCTATCGCAACAACTGGGAGCTCTCGGTGCTGCGAGCCTCTTCCATCGTGCAGACCATGCTGACCAACCCCCAGCTGGATGCCAGACGAGTCATCGCTCAGGGTGTTGCCGACACCCAACCCCGCTTTGCCAATGACACCCCCGAACATCGCCAGGCGAACCGCCGGGTCGATATCACCCTCTCCCAAGGCAAGGCCGCAGAAGAGTCGCTGCAACTGCTCAAGCCCTGATCCCCCCGCTCCCGCCTCGCGCGGGAGCCTCTTTTGAACACAGAATCCTGTTATGTCTATTTGTGTTATTGCCCAAATCGGGCGTCGTTGCCCAAATCAAGGAACTAACTGAGGACTTGGTGATCTGATCACCACCATCCTCTTCAAGTCTGCATCATGGGCATATCGCTTCATCCCATCACCAACTGGCCTCAAGACAACAAGTCTTTGATTAACAGTTGTTCACTCACCTTCTGGGTTGATACCGAGGCCATGAACAACTGGTTTCACCACGACCATCACGGACGGCGGGGCCACAGCCAGTTCTACACCGACCATACCATTTGTACCTTCCTGATGCTCAAGGGGATTTTCAACATCACTCTGCGGGCCACTCAGGGACTACTCGACTCCCTGTTCGAGTTGATGAATGTGCCGCTGTGCGCACCGGACTATAGCTGCGTAAGCAAGCGGGCCCGCACGGTGACGGTGGCCTATCGACAGCTCGCCAAGGGATGAGGGGTCCTGACAAGATCGGACAGTCCCGGATCAAGCAGCCTGAGCAGTTCTCCAATACCTCTTGTTAAACTCCGTCGGGCTAACATTGCCAAGTCGTGAATGCCAACGTTGGCGGTTGTAAAAAATCTCTATGTATTCCTGGATCGCTGCCTTGGCCTCCGCTCTCGTCTTGAATCTATGGTGGTGAACCAGTTCATTTTTAAGAGTCCCCCAGAAGCTTTCTATCGGGGCATTGTCGAAGCAGTTCCCCTTGCGTGACATGGAGGTCTGCATGCCAAATTGTACCTGGAGAGTCCGGTAAGCCTTGGCACAGTACTGACTGCCCCAGTCTGTTTGATGGATAAGCCCTACGGGCGGCCTCTTCTGCTGCACAGCCCGAAACAGCGCCTAACTGACCAACCCGGTGGTCATTCGCTCTCCCATCACATAACCCACTATCTCACAGGTAAACACATCCTTGAGACCAGCCAGATAAAGCCAACCTTCGTCGGTGGCGATATAGGTGATATCACAGGTCCAGACTGAGATGACGGGAAAATAGCGCACGGAATGGCGTGCTGACGCAATCCTGCGCTTTTCGTCAAATGAGCTTGTCACTGCGCGTCCGGCTGGTTGGCGGGGGCCGCCTTGATAAAGGCTTGCAACTGTTCGCAGTTGGCGACGATGCGGCGGATGGTGGGGTAATCGTCCAGGGTCATGTCGTAGCGGCGGGCGTTGTAGACCTGGGGCACCAGCATGCAGTCAGCCAGGGTCACTTCGTTGCCGACGCAGTAGACACCGGCGGTGGTCATCAACAGCTGTTCGAGGGCAGTGAAAGTCTCGTCAATCCAGTGGCGATACCAGCGGGCCTCCTGCTCGTTGTTGGCCCTGAAGTGCTCTTCCAGATAGTTGAGCACCCGCAGATTGTTGAGCGGGTGGATATCGCAGGCGATCATATTGACGATCTGGCGCACCCGGGCCCGCGCGTCGGGGGAAGAGGGCATCAGGGAGTAGGCTGGATAGGTCTCGTCAAGGTACTCCATGATGGCGACCGACTGACCGATCTGCACATCGCCATCCACCAGAAATGGCACCAGCCCTTGCGGATTGAGCCGGCGATAGGCCTTCTCGCTCTGCTCGCCTTGCCGCAAATTGATGGGATGCTGCTCGTAGGCGAGCCCCTTGAGCTGCAACACGATCCGCACCCGAAAACTTGCCGACGAACGCCAATAGCCAAACAACTGCAACATAATCTGTCCCTGCATCTTATCTGGGCCCGAAGCCCGGCAGGTGCTCACCACCTGCCTCCTTGTGTATCCGGCACCGGTTGAGGGCTCGTCGTGATCCGGACATATCCCGAATATCCTTGCCGCCAACCGGCGCTTGCCATCAACCTCCCTGACCGCTCGCTGGCACCACCTGTTGAGAGATGGTGCCAAACAGGTTTTGGCCAGAGCGATCTTCCATCGCGATCGACACTCTATCACCAAACTGCAAATAGGGGGTTATAGCTTGATCACAATCAAGAATTTCCAGCATGCGGCGCTCGGCGATGCAGGATGAACCGGCGCTGCGATCGTAGTTGGAGACGGTGCCCGAGCCGATGATGCAGCCAGCGCCAAGGGGACGGGTCTTGGCGGCATGGGCAATCAGATCGAAGAAGCTGAAGGTCATGTCCACCCCGGCATCCGGTGCGCCAAAGAGGGCGCCGTTCAGATGGGTGCGCAGGGGCAGCATCACCTTGCCATCGTGCCAGTCATCGCCCAGCTCATCCGGGGTGATGGCCACCGGCGAGAAGGCGCTGGACGGTTTGGACTGGAAGAAACCAAATCCCTTGGCCAGCTCTCCCGGGATCAGGTTGCGCAGGCTCACATCGTTGACCAGCATCAGCAATTTGACGTGGCTGGCGGCCCCCTGCGCACTCACCCCCATCGGCACATCGTCGGTGATGATGGCTACCTCCGACTCGAAATCGATCCCCCACTCCTCAGAACCCATCACGATGGGGCCACGGGGGGCGAGAAAGCTGTCGGAGCCCCCCTGATACATCAGCGGATCGTGCCAGAAGCTCTCGGGCATCTCGGCGCCGCGCGCCTTGCGCACCAGCTCCACATGGTTGACGTAGGCGCTGCCATCGGCCCACTGATAGGCACGCGGCAGCGGAGAGAGGCAAGACGCTTCATCAAAGGGGAACGCCTCTACCGCACGGCCCTCGTTAAGCTGCTGATAGACAGCTTCCAGCCTGGGGGCAACCTCGGCCCACTCATCTAGGGCGGCCTGCAAAGTCGGGGCAATCTCGCTCACCCGCACCACCCGGGTCAGATCCCGGCTCACCACCACCAAAGCGCCATCGCGCTTGCCATTGTTCAATGTTGCCAATTTCATAAGCGATTCCTTATTTGCCGGCTGCCGCGTCCGGGCGCTGCCAGCTGGAGACATACCGGGTGTTCTCGATCCCTTCACACAGGCTGCCGATGTTCAGCGCATCGCGGGTGTCGAGCATCACCGCTACCTCGTCGGTGAACTTCTTGGCATACGCCTGCCCTGCCGCAAACGCCTTGGGATGGGGGCCGTGGGTGAAACCGGCGGGATGGAAGGTGACCATGCCCCGCTCGATATTGTCCCGGCTGAAGAAGTCCCCTGCATGGTAGAAGAGCACTTCGTCGTAATCGTCATTGCTGTGATAGAAGGGCACCTTGAGGGCGCCGGGGTCACTCTCGATGGGGCGCGGTACGAAGGTACAGATGACAAAGCGGCTCGCCACAAAGGTCGAATGAGCCGATGGCGGCAGATGGTAGCGGTGGCTCATCAGCGGGCGGATATCCCGCCAGTTGAGGCGCACCACGCACAAGTCGCCGTGCCACCCTTGTGCATCCAGCGGGTTGAAGGGCCAGGTGATGACCGACACCTGATCGTGGCGCTTCACCTGCAGCGACCAGGGGTTCTCATCCTGCTGGGCCAAAAAGCGCTCGTTGATGGCGGGCACATCCAGCGCCGCCGGGTCGAAGATGGCGTGATTGCCCACCAGCCCCTTGTCCGGCAGCTGGTAGCTGTCGTTGGTCGCCTCGATCATCAGAATGAACATGGGCACGCTGGGTTCGATGCGCCACATGGTGCCGCGGGGGATCACCACATAGTCACCGTCCCGCAGGCTCAGGTGGCCGTAGTCGCAGAAGAACTCGCCGCCCCCCTCGTGGATAAAGAGCAGCTCGTCACCGTCGGCATTGCGCACCAGAAACGGCATCGCCTCGGAGAGCCGCCAGATGCGATAGCGGCAGTGGGGGTTGCTGAGAATGTCGGGAGCCACCCAGGGAGAGAGGGAACTCACCTCCTCTTGCAGGGCATTGAGGTCAAACAGCCGTGGTCGCAGCGGCCCCTCCCAACTGCTCCAGTCGGTGGGGGCATGCTTGTGGTGCATGTGGGTAGCTGGGCCGAAAAAGCCGCTGCGCCCCAACTCGCGCTCATAGATGGCCTGTTCCGGCAGGTCGGCATGGGCCTGCCGGGAGTGGGTTCCCTCCCGGTGGGGAAAGTTAATCCAGTTACGCATTGCTCGCTCCCTCTTTGCGGGCCCCCTTCTCATCCTCACCGCCATCCAGCACGCCGCGGCGGATCTGGTCCAGCTCGATCGATTCAAACAGCGCCTTGAAATTGCCCTCGCCAAACCCTTCGTTGCCCTTGCGCTGGATGATCTCGAAGAAAACCGGGCCAATCACGGTATCGGTAAAGATCTGCAGCAGGATGCCGTCCTTGGTGGGGGAGCCGTCGATGAGGATGCGCAGCTCTTTGAGGGCCGCCAAATCCTCCTGATGCCCCTCGACCCGGCTGTTCACCTTCTCGTAGTAGGTATCCGGCGTCGGCATAAAACCGGTACCGCGGCTGCGCAGGGTGCGGATGGTCTGGTAGATATCGCTGGAGGCCATGGCAATGTGCTGGATCCCCTCCCCCTTGTACTGACGCAGGTACTCCTCGATCTGGGACTTGTCATCCGCCGACTCGTTGATGGGGATACGGATCTTGCCGCAGGGGGCGGTCATGGCGCGTGAATGCAGCCCGGTCAGCTTGCCCTCGATATCGAAGTAGCGAATTTCGCGGAAGTTGCCGATCCGCTCATAGAAGTTGGACCAGACATCCATATTGCCGCGATGCACGTTATGGGTCAGGTGATCGATCTCCATAAGACCGGCATCTACCTCTGCCATCCGGGACTGCCAGTCGGGGTAGAAGACAAAATCCACGTCATAGATGGAGCCCTTGTCGCCATAACGGTCGACAAAGGAGAGCGTGCTCTCGCCGATACCGTAGATGGCGGGAATATTGAGCTCCATCGGGCCAATCTTGCCGACAAAGGGCTTGGCCCCCTTGGCGATGGCGTACTGCTGGGCTTTGCCCGCATCGCTCACCCGAAATGCCATGCCGCAAACGCTCGGCCCGTGCAAGCTGGCAAACTGCTCCGCCTGGGAGTGAGGCTCGGCATTGACCACGAAGTTGATATCCCCCTGCCGGTAGAGCCAGCACTGCTTGTGTTTGTGCTTGGCGACCTCGGCAAACCCGAGCGAAACAAACAGGCTCTTGAGGGCAGCAATCCCTTTGGCATCGGGGGCTGTGTACTCGACAAACTCGAAACCGTCTGTGCCTAACGGATTGATGGTATGGGTGGCGGAAGAGGTGGCATTCATCGGGCGCTCCTTGCTCTTGATTCGGTTAAAACGGATTGCAGCACCCAGCGGCGCGGCAAGTGTTAACAACTTGTTTCATTAGAAGCAGGGCGTAGCAGGAAGAGAAGAGGCGGGTTGCAGATAGTTTTTCGCAGCTGGCAGCAAAGAATGTAAATGAATTGTGACATTCAAGCCGCAGCCTTGCGGATCAAACGGTGACGACCCGCAGGACTGTCAGCTTTGGCTTACAGTTGCCAGTTTTTGATCATCAAATGGGGCAAGCGGGCCCGGGCTTTTTGCAGTCGCGTGGGCGTCGGATTGATCAACCACGCCTCTTTCCCCAACCCCAGCAGCGGCAAATCGTGCAGGCTGTCACTCAAGGCCAATTCGGCATCGAGGGCGCAGATCTCCGGCAGCAGCTTGTGCTGGCCGTGGCAATAGAAGCGCGGCATCAGGCCGCCAAAACGGTAGTGCATCTGCGAGCCAATGATCCGGTGGGGCAACTGGCCGGGCAGTTGCTGATAGAGCTGGGCTCGCACCAGTGCGCAGGGACTGGCGGAGATCACCCAGCAGCGCGCCCCCTCGCTTTGCAGCAATTCGCGAGCCTGACGATACAGCCCCGGCCTGGTGCGGCAATAGGCACGCACCAGCTTGCGCCAGCCGAGGGGAGAGAGCCAAAGCGTGATGGCCCACCAGATCAGGGAGATACCGCGCCGCCGCTGGCTGGGCAGCAAATAGACCAAACCACCGAGCGCGATTACTGGCAACAGCAACAACGGCCAGATCCGTCGGCGCAGGATATAGCGCAGCAGACCGGCGTGGCTGTCGCCGGGGGCCAGGGTGTCGTCAAAGTCGGCCAGGATCCAGCGCGGCGCACGTCCGTCAGGATCACGCTCTTTCGCTGAATGAATCATGGTGTCAGGTGCTGGGCGCATCAGCATCAGGGCGCAAGGGCTGCGATGGCGGCCATGAGCTCGGGGGTGACAAATTCACTCCCCACATCGGGCGGGCAGACAAAATCGAACGGCTCGCCCGCCAGCTTAAAACTCAATCGCCAGGCGTGCAGATAGCCGCGATCGGCTGGCGTACCGCCATAGCGCTCATCCCCGAGAATGGGGGCACCGATACTTTTGAGGGCAACCCGGATCTGGTGGGTTTTGCCGGTCTGGGGCTTGACGCGATAGAGCCGCAGCCCTTCGCGCACCGACACCGAATCGAACCAGCTGATGGCAGGATTATCCAGCGTGCGCGCCAGCAGCCAGCTGCCGCCACGCCCCTTTTGCATATCCCCCTTCACCCAACCCTGCT
>NZ_JBFODV010000049.1:0-16843 GCF_040908495.1 Aeromonas sp. R1-1
GCCGCTGCTGGGGGCATAGATACGCACAGTCTCCTGCACCTGACGGGTGCGCTTGAGGGCGGCAATCTGATCTGCCGGCACCTGCAGGGACTTGAGCTTGCCCTCGGCGGCGCGCAGCAGCAGCGGGTTGGCTGTGTTGAGGGCGAGCAGGTACTCGTGCTGGGCATTGACCAGATCCGGGGCGTAGAGCTCGTAAATCAGGCTTCCCTTGCTCACCTGCTGCCCCTCGCTCTTGATAGCGAGGGTGCGGATCCAGCCTGCCATGCGGGCGTTGACCGCCTCCAGTCTATCCTCGTCATAGCCGACGTAGCCCACCGTCTCGATCTGCTGGTGGATGGGGAGCTTCTCCACCTTGGCCAGTCGCACCCCCAGGTTCTGCTGGATCTCGGGGCTGATAGTGACTGTGCCCGGCGAGCCACCCTGTTTTTCCTCATAGACGGGGATAAAGTCCATCCCCATGTTGTCCTTGGCGGGGCCATCACGCTTGTCGCGCGGATCCATGGGGTTGACCCAGTAGAGCGGCGTCTTCTCCTTGGCAGCGGGGCCAGCGGTGGTCTGTTTGGCGGCCCAGTAGCCGCCACCGGCGCCGAGGGCGAGCAGCAGGGCCGACATCAGGATGGTCTTGTTCATGACTGGCCTCCGGCGCGGGTCTGCATGCAGAAAGTGCAGGAGGATAAGGCGCCCGCGAAGGCAGCAACCTTGGACGGTGAAAAGTGGGCTGGTGACATAATACGTCTTCTCTTTTGCAGGCCGCCGGTCGGGTGAGGTGCAAGGCATCACCCAAGGGGCTGGCGGCAAACGGGGCGCAGCTGTATCAGTGCGCACGGCTCCCTGTGAGCGGACCGGTTTGGCCGGGGCACAGGGTCAGGCAAGGCGGCAGGAAACGGGCAAGTTAAAGCTTGCCTGTGCCGCAAGAGAAGGACTTTCTAGTGGCGTAACACCGACAGCATCAGATGTCGGCGCGGCCAGGAGGGAGGGTGAGTACCGCGCGAGCGCAGGAAGGGATCCCGCAACCAGTTATCAAGCAGTGACGCTGCGACGTTGTTGCCAAGTAGCAAGGGAAAGAGCAGCAGAACGACCAGTACCCCAA
Organism: Aeromonas sp. R1-1; assembly: GCF_040908495.1. Classification (NCBI taxonomy): domain Bacteria; kingdom Pseudomonadati; phylum Pseudomonadota; class Gammaproteobacteria; order Aeromonadales; family Aeromonadaceae; genus Aeromonas; species Aeromonas sp. R1-1. Next base: position 1,091 of record NZ_JBFODV010000049.1, read on the forward strand.
GCAGTGTCATCGCGCTGAAGGAGGGGGCATTGATGCCTGTCTGCATCTGGCACTCATCGCCCATGGCTGACCCCTCGTCTCCCTGATGGCAGGAGAGAGGCATGACATCGCCCGGGTGATCCATCGCGGGCATTGCATGAGAGATATCGCCATCCGCCATCACCATGGATGAATCGAACATCACCATCGACTGGGCGCTGCTTGGGGTCGGCTCGGAGGAGAGGGGAGAACCATGCCAGCTGATGCAGAGGGTCAGATTGCAGACGAGCAGCAGCGCCAGCAATAGCCGGGCCATAGCAACGCAGGGCAATCTTGCAGCAAGCTGGGTGAGTGACAATCCGGGCATCCTTCGGGAGCAGATGGCTGGACTGTAAACCTTGCCACGAGGTGAAGGTCAATGGCGCCGGTGATGTAATAGAGGTGCTGTGTTGGGGGGGATATTTAAGCAATGCTTAACCATTGCGTATGCTCAACCCTAATGAAGCATGCCCCTCATCCCGTTAGGATGCCCCTGTCAGTTACCACGATGGCGTGATAGTTCACTCTTGTGCTCCGGCATAAATGATTGCGGCAGGAGTGCTTGCCGACCTTATCCATCCCGTGACGCCATGAGCGAGCAGTATAAAGCCGCAGGTCTCCCGGATGCTGACAATCAAAGAGTCAAACCGTGTTTTTGAGCAGCACACCTTGCCGGGTGCTCACCATGTTCACTATTCAGGAGTATTGAAATGCAGCCACGACTGCTGTCGCTGATGCTTGCCGCTTTGCTGAGTCCATCAGCCATGGCTGGCGGCCTTGCCCTCTACGAGACCAGCACTGCCAACAGTGCGCTGGCCAACGCAGGGTCTGCCGCCCGTGCCCAAGGGGCAGATACTATCGCAAGCAACCCGGCCGGTATGACCAAACTGGAAGGTACCCAGTTGCAGGTCAATGGCGGTGTGGTATACGGCGACCTTGAGCTGGATCTGGACAGCGGCGTTAACAACGGTGGAAATGCCCTGCAGACCGCGTCGCTCGGCAGCCTCTATCTGACTCATGCCATCGACGATCAATGGGTCGCAGGTATCGGCGTCTTTGGCAGTCACGGTCTGGGTATCGATTATGGCGATGGCTGGGATGGTCGTGGTTATACCCAGTCGGCCAAGCTGACCGGCATCGCCTTTGCTCCGAGTCTGGCGTACCGCATTGACTCAAATTGGTCGGTGGGAGCCAGCCTGATCGCCATGAATGGTTCGCTGGAAGCCTCTGTGGATCTGACGTCCGGGATGCGGGAAGGGCGGGAATTCTCCAACAGTGACTGGGCGTATGGCGCCTCCTTCGGGGTACTTTACGAGCTGGATCAGCACTCCCGTATCGGCCTGAGCTACTTCTCCGAACTGAAGTGGGAGCTGGAAGATCAGCTCTTCCCACGTGCTGATGTGGCAGGTCTAGGGGTCGAGATCATGATTCCGCAGACCATTACGCTAAGTGGCTATCACCAGCTCAACGACCAGTGGGCCTTGCTGGCCAGTGCCAACTGGCAGCAGTGGTCCCGTTTTGGCGATATCGGTGTGGCATCTGCCATGGGCAGCCAAACCATTGATATGAATTACAAGGATACATGGCATGCCAGCCTGGGGGCACAGGTTGATGTCACCCCTGCACTGCGTTTGAGCAGCGGAATAGGCTATGACAGTAGTGCAGTGAGTGATGAGTACCGTACTGTGATGCTTCCAGTGGGTTCTGGTTGGCGCTGGGGTATGGGGGCCAGTTATCAGTTGAGCCCAGCCACCAAGGTGGAAGCCAGCTATACCCTGGCCTGGCTGGGTGATATGCCAGTGGATCAGGACGGGATCGGTCGCCCGCACTTGTCCGGCAGCTACAACAACAGCTACCTGAACTTCTTCAACATCGGTGTGCAACACCAGTTCTGAGTTGTGAGCCTTGCAAGCCTTCACTGGTTGGGGGCTTCTCCATCCTAGCCGTCGCGCCGATCCGGCGCGTTATTAGCTAGGTGGCTCGTGAGGTCCACTTGTTTGCTCATCCGTTACTCAAGGAACAACATCAAATGTCATCACAATCAACCTCTGCGTTAGCGCGGTGGCTTTGGCGCCTGACGTTTATATTGGTCACGGTTGCTCTGGTTGTCTTCTTCTCGAAAGGTGCCCACATCTATCCAATTGAGGCGACCAAGTTCAACCATGCTTTGCCAGCCATCATGGTACTGCTTGATTCCGAGATCTTTATGGGGGTGATTACTGTGATCACTCTCTATGTGGTCCTCTATCTGGTCTATCTGCTGTGGCAACTGCATGAGATCGCTGTGCATCGTGCCAAGGTGTCCGAGTCGGTGCATATCACCCTGGTGTTTGCGCTCTCCTTGTGCGGACTGTTTATCGACAAGACCTGGTGGGTGCTTGCCGTCATCATCGCTTTTGCCCGTTGGGATGTGCTGAGCGAGCGGATGAGCCTTATTATCGGCCATGGTATTCGACGTGGTCGTCATGAGGAGGAGGCATCATGAAAGAGATCCTGCTGCCCTATATCCTGATCGTGTGGTTGCTGGTCAAGCTGAACATATTGCCTTGGAACCTAAAAACGGGTTTTTGGAGTACCGCAATTGGCGCGTTATTGGCGCTTGGTTTGTTGACTACCTCTCGCCATTTGGCTCCGGTAGATTTTACCGATTCGGCGACGGTCAAGGCACCTCATGCGGTGTTGGGACCCTTACTAGGCATCAACCAGTTTCATCAGATAGATCAGATTTATGTTGCGCATAATCAGCGCGTTGCGCGTGGTCAGCCCATTTATAGTCTTGCGGACTGGGAGAGTAACGGTAAGTCTCGGGCGTTGAGCTATCAGATTGACGCCCAGCATGCCTAGGTGGCGTCAGAGGTAAGCCAGCAGCGAGCGATCCAGTCACGACTGAACCTCAATCACAAGGAATTGGCTCGGCTGACCCAGTTGGGTAACTTTGCCAGTATTCAGAGCCGTGACCAGCTGCAGACCCAAATTGATGGCGATCTGGCGCAACTGAGTGCCAGTGAAGCGAAGGTTCAGGCGATTGAAGCTCAGGTGTTGAATCTAGAGACAGAGCTGGCCTTGCAGGAGCGACGGAATGAAGAGAAGGTGATCAGGGCTCCGTTTGATGGTCAGGTCTCGATAGTCAATATTGCCAGCGGTTCCCGTACCGGCAACATGCACCTATACGACACTTCTCGCAAGTTTCTGGAGTTTCGCATTCCGGATCAGAGTTTTCGCAACATAGCACCAGGCCAGTTTGCCGAGTTTTATGTAGATGCCTATCCCGGGCGCATCTTTCGGGCACGGGTGCACTCAGTACTTACTGGTACGGGGGAGGCCCAGATGAGTGTTGCGCAGGGGGATCAGGATGTACGGCAGCATGTGGGCAACAACATGTCGAGCCATGGCCGGACAGTGGTACTCGACATGCTGGTGCCGGACGGTGTGGACCTGCCAATTGGGGCAACCGGCTCAGCCTGGATTTCGGCACATAAACCCCATCCGCTGCTTGGCTTTATCGACATCATCGGTGCGGCTACCGTGCGTCTCAAGGCGATGAAGGCCTATCTGTTTGCGATGTAACGGACTGACATAAAAAAGCCCCTCCGTGAGGGAGGGGCTTGGTGAGCTTTACCGGAATAGTCAGGCCCTTTTTTCCGATCCTCTCATGATGAGGCGGAAGAAAAGCGGGATAAAGAAGATGGCGATAAAGGTGGCCGCCAGCATGCCGCCGATGACCGGCCAGCCGAGGGCGTGACGGCTTGCCGCACCGGCCCCGCTGGAGGTGACCAACGGCACACAGCCGAGGATGAAGGCGAGCGAGGTCATCACGATGGGACGGAAACGCAGGCGCGCCGCCTCCAGTGCCGACTCGATGAGGCTCATCCCCTCTTCGTGCTTCATCACCGCGAACTCCACGATCAGGATGGCGTTCTTGGCGGCAAGGCCGACCAGGGTCACCAGCCCGATCTGGAAGTAGACGTTGTTGGTCAGCCCCACCAGCCAGGTGGCGAGCAGGGCACCGAACAGGGCGAACGGTACGGCGGTGATCACCGCAAACGGCAGGCTCCAGCGTTCATACTGGGCGGCCAGAATGAGGAAGATCATCACGATACCGAAACCAAAGGCCATACCAGCGCTGCCTGCGGCCGCTTTCTCCTGATAGGCGGAGCCGGTCCACTCCAGCTTGGCGTCGTTGCCAAGAGCCTCATTGGCGACCTCTTCCAGCGCGGCGATGGCTTGACCCGAGCTGTAGCCGGGTGCCGGCTGTGCCATGATCTTGGCGGCCTGGAAGATGTTGAAGCGTTCGACCAGTTCGGGGCCGGTGGCATCACGCACCGTCACCAGACTGCTGAGCGGGATCATCTCCCCTTTGTCGGAGCGGACATAGACGTTGCGGATGTCGCTCTTCTTGGCGCGATAGTCTGCCTCGGACTGCAACTGCACCCGGTAGGTACGGCCGAACTGGTTGAAGTCGTTGACATAGACCTGGCCGAAGGTGGCCTGCATGGTGTCAAACACCGCGTTGATGGGCAGCCCCAGCGCCTTGGCTTTTTCGCGATCCAGATCCAGATAGACCTGTGGCACGTTGGCGCGGTAGGTGCTGGTGACGCTGGCAAACTCCGGGCGCGCCTTGGCCGCTTCGAGGAAGCGCTGCACTTCGCCGGAGAAGGCCTGGGCGTTGCCGGTGCCACGGTTCTGCAGATAGGCCTCAAGGCCACCTGTGGTGGACATCCCCTGAATGGGAGGCGGGTTGAAGGAGGCGACAAAGCCATCCGCCAGCCCCATCAGGCTCAAGCCCTGGAAGGTCTTGGCCAGCGAGAAGGAGTCCTGTCCTGTCCCCTGACGCTCGCTCCAGTCCTTCAGGGTAATGAAGGTCATGCCGCTGTTGCTGATGATGGCATTGGAGAGAATGTCAAAGCCCGAGAAGGTGATCACATCCTTCACATGGGGGTTGGCCATGGCGATCTTGTCGAACTGATCCGCCACCGCCTGGGTCCGGCTCATCGCGGCGGCATCCGGCAGCATGACGGCGGAGATGAGGTAGCCCTGATCTTCGTTCGGTACCAGTTCGCCCGGCACTTTCAGGAAGAGGCCGTAGATGGAGAGGATCAGTACGGCGATGATGGCAAAGGCGACCCCCACCCGACGGTTGAGGAAGGCTACACCCCGCACATAGCCGCGGGTCAGCTGGTCAAATTTATCGTTGAACCAGACGAAGAAGCGGGCCGGTTTGTGGTGTCCCTCTTTCAGCAATACGGCGCACAAGGCCGGAGAGAGAGTCAGTGCCACCAGACCGGAGATGGCGACCGAGACCGCGACCGTGATGGCAAACTGTTTGTACATCACCCCGGTCATGCCGCCCATAAAGGCGACCGGCAGGAACACGGCGCAGAGCACCAGCACGATGGCGACCACCGGACCGGAGACCTCCTGCATGGCGAGGATGGCAGCCTCTTTGGCGGAGCACTTCTTCTCGCTCATGATCCGCTCGACGTTCTCGAGCACCACGATGGCGTCATCTACCACGATACCGATGGCGAGCACCATGCCGAACAGGGTCAGCAGGTTGATGGAGAAACCGAGCACCAGCATGCCGGCGAAGGTCCCGATGAGCGACACCGGCACCGCGATACAGGGGATCAGGGTGGCGCGGAAGTTCTGCAGGAACAGATAGACCACCACGAACACCAGTACGATCGCCTCGAACAGGGTGTGTACCACCTCTTCGATGGAGATCTTCACGAACTCGGTGGTGTCATAGGGGATATGGTACTCGATATCCTGCGGGAAGCGCTCCTTGAGTCGCTCCATGGTGGCGTGAACCGCATCGGCGACCGCGACGGCGTTGGCGCCCGGTTGCAGATAGGTAGCGATACCGATGGCCGGTTTGCCGTTGGCGCGGGCGACCAGATCATAATCCTTGCCCCCCAGCTCGACCCGGGCGACATCGCGGACCCGGATCTTGGAGCCATCGGGCATGGAGCGGACGATGATGTTCTGGAACTCTTTCACATCCTCAAGGCGCCCTTTGGTCTGCACCGTGTAGGTGAAGTCGATGGGGGCCGTGGTGGGTTGGGCACCGATCTTGCCTGCCGCGAACTGGGTGTTCTGCTCGCGAATGGCACCAATCACGTCGCTCGGGGTGAGCTCGAGCTGGGCCAGTCGATCCGGCCGCAGCCAGATACGCATCGCATAGTCGGTACCGCCAAACAAGGTGGTATCACCGATGCCGGGAATCCGCTTGAGCTCGTCGATGATGTTGAGCAGGGCGTAGTTCGACAGATAGGTGGTATCAAACGAGCCGTTCGGTGACTGGAGGGTGACCACCTGCAGGATGGAGGTCGATTTCTTCTTGACCGTTACCCCCTGCTTTTTCACCTCTTCCGGCAGCTGGGCCATGGCGGCCGAGACCCGGTTGTTGACGTTGATGGTGGCCTGATCCGGATCGGTGCCGATCTCGAAGTAGACGTTGAGGTTCATCTGGCCGTTGGAGGCCGACCCCGACTGCATGTAGATCATCCGCTCGACGCCGTTGATCTGCTGCTCCAGCGGCGCTGCCACGGTCTGGGAGATCACCTCCGGGGTTGCGCCCGGATAAAACGCCGTGACCGAGACCACCGGCGGGGTGATCTGGGGATATTGCTCGATGGGGAGCGCCCGCATCGCCGCCAACCCGCCCAGCACGATAATGATCGAAATCACGCTGGCGAAGATGGGGCGTTCTATGAAGAACTTGGAAAACATACGGGCTCCTTACTTGGCCGCAGACTGGCTGACCACCTTGCCGGTGATCGCCTTCATCTCGTCGGCAGAGACAGGTTTTACCACGGCGCCGGGGCGGGCCTTCATCAAGCCTTCGACGATATAGCGCTCACCAGCCTGCAGACCGCTCTCGATCAGCACGCCGGAGTCGACTGCCGTGCCCAGGGTAACCGGACGGGGCACTACTTTGTTGTCGGCATCGACCACCATCACCATGCGGTCAGCCTGGGACTGGACGATGGCGCGCGGCGGCACCACGATGGCGTTTTTGCGGGTGCCCAGATCGATGGTCATGCGGACAAACTGGCCCGGCAGCAGTACGCCGTCCTTGTTGTCGAAGATGGCACGGGCACGGATGGTGCCGGTCTGGGGATCGACCCGGTTGTCGGAGAAGTTGAGCTTGCCCGCCTCCGGATAGAGGGATCCATCGGCCAGACGAATATGGGTGCGCCAGGTGGTGGCATCCTTCGCTTCAATCACCCCTTTCTTTACCGAGTTTTCGAAGTTGAGGCGATCCTGCTCCGAGTAGGAGAAGTTGACGTAGAGCGGATCAAACTGGGTGATGGTAGTGAGCAGGCCGTTGTCGCCGCTGGTGGAGATAAGGCTCCCCTCGGACTGGGAGCTCTTGCTCGCCATGCCGTTGATGGGGGCGGTCACCTGGGTGTAGCTGAGGTTGAGCTCCGCCTCTTTCACCTTGGCCTGAGCGGCCTGATGGCTGGCGATGGCCGCTTCGTAGTTGGCGATGGTGTCGTCATAGTCCTTGCGACTCACCACCTGACGCTTGAAGAGGGGAATGATGCGATCCCGATCGGCACGGGCCTTGTTGAGACGGGCCTGCTCCTGAGCCAAAGTCCCTTTGGCCTGCTCCAGTGCCACCTTGTAGGGCTCCGGGTCAATCAGAAACAGCTCCTGACCGGCGGTAACCGGCTGGCCTTCCACATAAGTGCGCTTGAGCAGGATGCCACTGACCCGAGAGCGCACATCGATCTCCCGAAAACCGGCGGTCTCTCCCACCATCTCGGTGGTGAGCGGCACATCGGTCAGCTTGACCTCGGCGACCACCACAGGGACGGCGGGCATGGTCTGGGCCGTCTGGGTCGTCTCGCCGCCACAGGCACTCAGACCGCTGATCAGCGCCAGGGTCAGCAAGCTGCGTTTGTAAACCTCTCTTCCGGCATTGGGCACCTTCATCATCACACTCCTGTTGGATCGATTTCGGCTGCTGCGTTCAGCATGTTTCTCCATACACATCATTAACTTCATGATTAAAAAAACAACTTATTTATGATTGGAATGGGAGATGATAGGGCGGCAACCTTGAACACAACCTTCTCAAAGTGGCAATTAGGGTTGCCGATTGACGAAAAAAGTCTGACTTTTCCGATTTGGGCGGGGGGGCTTCGGGGATGTTCATCCCGGGCCAGGGCTCTTCGTAACCGTATCACGCCAGCCACTCCTTGCTGCAAAAAATAAGGTGCCATAAGGCACCTTGTCTGGATGGGTTTTTTACGCCCTTTTATCGCAGGCAACCGCGAGCCGCTTCACAGTTTACGAATTCGTCGCGACTCATCGGTTAATCTTGCGCCGCATCAGGCGAAGCAGGCCCAGATGGGGGCGTGGTCGGAGGGTTTCTCGATGCCGCGCAGCTCGTAGTCGATACCGGTCTCGGTCACGCTGTCCTTGAGGGCGTCGGAGGCCATGATGAGATCGATGCGCAGGCCGCGGTTCTCGTCAAAGCCCTTGGAGCGGTAGTCAAACCAGGAGAAACGTTCGCACTCGGTGGGATTGGCGGCGCGGAAGGTGTCGGTCAGGCCAAACCCTTTCAGGCGCTCCATCCATTCGCGCTCGATGGGCAGGAAGGAGCACTTGCCATCCCGCAGCCAGCGCTTGCGGTTTGCCTCGCCGATGCCGATGTCGAGATCGGTGGGGGAGATATTCATATCCCCGATCAGCACCAGCTGGTCGTCCGGGGTGTGGTTGGTCTCGAGGTAGTGCTGCAGATCCTCGTAGAACTTCTGCTTGGCCGGGAACTTGGTCTCGTGATCCTGACTTTCACCCTGCGGGAAGTAGCCGTTCATCACCTTGATGAGAGAGCCGTCTTCGCGCTCGAAGGTGGCCATGATCATCCTGCGCTGGGCCTCTTCATCGTCGGTGGGGAAGCCTTTCTCCACCTTGACCGGCTTCTGCTTGCTCATGATGGCGACCCCGTAGTGGGCCTTCTGGCCATGAAACTCCACGTGATAGCCCATGGCCTCCACATCGGCCAGCGGGAAGGCTTCATCGTGCACCTTGATCTCCTGCAGGCCGATCACATCGGGCTGGTGCTTGTCGATGATGGCTTGCAGCTGGTGCAGACGGGCGCGCAGGCCGTTGATATTGAAAGAGATGATCTTCATGTCCGGGATGCTCATGTCATTTTTATAAGTGGCTATTGGACTAGGAATCGGCGGTGGATGCAAGTTCGGGGGCTGTGACCGGTGCAACTGCTTGGTAACCTGTTCACGATCCGTCGCGAGAGGCTGTCAGCAAGGTGAAGCGCAGCGCAGGAACCGGATTGTATATGTATACATGAGGATTCCGAGCAGCACATGAGCCTTGATCACAGCCTCGCAGTAGGATCGTGGACAGGTTTTCAGCGGGTCATCTTCTTGACGAATACCACCACAAACAGCGCCAGCGTAAAGCTGCCGGTGAAGGCTTCGAAGGCGGCGAAGATCCTGGAGAGGCCGACCGGAGTGAAGTCGCCGTACCCCAATGTGGTGAAGGTGACCACGCTGTAGTAGAGGCATTCGAGCAGGAAGATGGCATTTTGCTCGAGCGGGGCACCGGGTTGGTAGATGAGGTGCTCGCCCTGAAAATGCAGTCCGCAGAAGAAGTAAAAAATGCTGCAGATAAAGATGAGCAGCAACGAGAAGAGCACCACCCGCATCGGGGCCTCGCCATAGCCGCAGAAGAGATCGACCACCCAGGAGGTAAAACGCTGGGTCGACCAGAACGGCAGTTGCAGGCGGCGCATGGTGAGCTCCTGCTGGATATAGTTGCCGGACATGGTGAAGATCCCCTGTGCCTCGGAGGCTTTGCGCAGATCCCGGTAGGTCTCTTCTGCCTCCTTGAACCAGATGCGCGCCTGTTTGGGATCCCGTTCGCGCCGCCCCTTGCGATCCTGCATCACCCGTTTGCCGGTCTGCATGTTGTCGAGTCGGGTGTTGTGCCAGCGGATGCCGAGCAGGTTGACGTCATCGAGGGTAGCGCACTGGAGGTTGGCATCACTGAGATCGGCCTTCATCAGGCTGCCGCCCTTCATGCGCAGGCCGTAGAGGTGACCACCGCGCAGGTTGGCGCGATAGAGGTTGCACTGCTCCAGCAAAAATCCCTGATCGGACTCCTTGTTGACCAGATTGAGGCCCGCCAGATTGGCCCGTGACAGCTGCAGGCCGTGGCAGAGTCCGCCAGCGCGAACGTACTGTTCAAGCGCCTCGGCGCTGCGGGCTTCCTGATGGGTATGGTGGGGATCATGCCAGTGGCAGAGATCGTGCTCGCCAGCCTCTTCACTGCAGTGGCGGCCATCGGCCACCAGATAACGACACATCGCCATCTTCGTTTCCCTCGCATTGCCGAACTGGTTTCAGCATAGGCGGGGAAAAGGGGGCGCGGCGGCGTCTTAGCTGAACTGGTTGAACTCCTGACGCAGCTTGCGAAAACGCTCCTGCTGGGCCGGGTTGAGGGGGATGCCGTCGAGCACGTCCAGGGTGTCTTTGCACTCGGCACCAAATTCCGGACTCTTGCGTTTTTTCTGCATCAGTTGCAGCAGCACCTGGATCTTGTTGAGAGCCGCACCGGTATTGGCGGGAGCGCGGCGCAGGGCCTCGCGAAAATGACCGAGGGCCTGCTCCAGCTCGCCGCTCTGATAGGCCTTGATCCCCAGATCGTTGAGCTGCTGGTAGCGCTGACGCCGCTCCAGCACCGTCTTGTCATCGCGGGTTGCCTGAATGCAGGTGGTGAGCAGCCGATCTTCGTCCTCCGCCAGCAGCCCTTGCAGGCTTTCGGCATATTCAAACTCGCCGAGCTGGTAGAGGGCAAGGATGGTTTCGCCAAGCAGGGCGGGGGGCATGGTGGCCGGTTCATCGAGCCAGTTCTGATTGGCGCGATAGAGCATCTTCTTGCCCTTGAGCAGCTCCCCCAGCGCAATCTGCACCCGGGCCTGACAGATCTGCTCGAACACCGGGTAGTTGAACTCCGACATCATCAGCGAATCGCGGATGCGCGACAGGGCAGAATTGACCTGCTTTTGCAGGTTGGCGATGTGGTAGCTGTCGTTGCTATTGAGGGCGTAGAGGGTCAGGGTCTGGATATAGGCCCCCAGATAATGGGGCGTGCGGTGAATGGAGTTGCGCGACAGGTCGATCAGCGACATCAGCACATCCTTGGCCTGGGCGTAGTCGTGACGCTGCAGGCACACCTCCGCCAGCCGACGGGAGAGTTGCACCGACTGGGGGGAGATATCCACCGCCCGTCTGAGCTCCTGCTGCGCCTGCTCGTCATTGCCAAGGGCCAGCAGGGATTCTGCCAGCCAGAGGTGAGCCTCCACCATCAGCGGGGTATTTTTGAGGGTCGCCTGGAGATGGCTAACCGCCTCTTCGTGGAGCCCCAGGGTGTTGCACGCCTTGCCCAGCGTCAGGCGGGCCCAGCTGTTCTCCTGCCCGGCCAGCAGCTGGCGCATCAGGGCGCGTGCCTCCTGCGCCTGACCCAGCTTGAGGTGGGTATCGGCCTGCAGGCAGCGGCAGTAGTTGGCAAAACGGGGCACCGCATCGGCCCGCTCGGCACAGGCGGTAATGAGGGCTGCCAGATTGTCATCGGCCAGCGCGGTAAAGACGCTGGCCAGCGCGTTGCGCCGGGCGAGGGCACGCTTCAAGCGAAACGAGAACTGCTCCTGAGAGAAGGGCTTCATCAGGTATTCGTCGGGCTCGGCTTCCAGCGCGCTCAGTACCATGGCGCGGGAGCTGTCGCCACTCACCATGATCACCACGCTCTGGGGCGGGATCAGGTCTTTGTCGCGCAGGCTTTCGAGCAACTGACGACCATTTTCACCAACCCCCAGATCGTAATCGATGAGATAGATGTCGAAACTGCCCTTCTGGCAGCGGCGCCGCGCATCCTCGGCGGTATTGGAGTAGGTGATGTTGCTGATACCCAGATTGAGCAGCATCGCCTTCATCATCACCTGAAACGAGCGCTGCTCATTGACCATCAGAATGCGTTGTGGCTTGGCTGGGCTCTTTTTTTCTGGCTCTTGTTCAGGTGTCTGCATCTGTCTGGGTCGAGGCGCTGCGGGCTGATGAGGGAAAGTGTGCCACCAAAGCGCCCGAAGAGGCAATTGGCCAAGTTGTCGATTGCGAACCATCTCCGTTTGTCCGCCTTTTGCCCGCGATGAGTGAAAGAAAAAGGCCCTGTTGCCAGGGCCTTGAACTCAATGTTTTTTCTCTGCCAGATAGGGAGCAAATTGCGGCGTGTACTCGGCCTTGAACCCCTGTTCGGTCTTGATGATGAGATAGACCGCCAGCTGGTGCTGTTTGGCAAATGCCATCCCCGCTTCGGGCCCCATCACCATCAGCGCGGTATCGAGGGCATCGGCCTCCAGTGCGGTCGGGGTGATCACGCTGGCGGAGACCAGCTTGTGGGTGACCGGCTGGCCGGTGGCGGGGTCGATGATATGGGAGTAACGCTGGCCATCCAGCTCGTAGTAGTTGCGATAGCTGCCTGCAGTGCTGAGCGCCATGCCGTTGGGGATGACGATATCGGAAAACGCTCCCGGCTGATCGGAGGGTTCGACGATGGCCACTTTCCATGGCGAGCCCTTGCTGTTGTTGCCCTTGCTGCGCACCGCACCGGCCACTTCGATCAGGTAGTTGTGTACCCCCTTGCCCTCGAGCAGGGCGGCGATTTCATCCGATGCCGCCCCCTCGCCAAGGGTGGAGAGGTCGAGATAGAGATCCGGGATCGTTTTTTCGAGCAGGAAGTGATCCCCCTGCGGGGTCAGGCTCAGCTTGTCGATCCCTACCTTGTGGCGGGCGGCGGCGATGGCCGCCTCATCGGGCCGCTTGACCGGCCGTTTGTCCGGGCCAAAGCCCCACAGATTGACCAGAGGCCCCACGGTCACATCCAGCTTGCCGTCGGTCAGCTTACCGGCATCCATCCCCTGCTGGACTATGATGGCCATGGCGGGCGGGATGGCAAACGGGGTGTTGGCGGGCCCCTGATTGAAACGGGAGATGAGCGAGCCCGGATCGTAGGTGGAGATCTCCTTGTTCATCCGGGCCAGCAGGCTCTCTACGTCGCTTTTGAGGGAGGGCTCCCCGCCGGGGTAGCTATCGCTCAGGGTCACCACATAGTAGGTGCCCATGGTCTTGCCCTGAATTCGGGTCTGGGCTGGCGGGGTTGGCTGGCAGCCGGCCAGCGCCAGCAGCAGGGTCAGCAGCAGGCCGCGCAGGGCCGCCACGGGGGTTATCGCAATCATCCGGCGCTCTCATCTGGAGAAGGTTCATATCGGGGCGCTAGCTTAGCCAAGGGGCGCCCGCCGGGCGAGCCCTGATAGGGGCAATCGGAGGGAAAAGGGCAGAAAAAATTAAACAGTTTTGAACCTGTGGCGGGAGCGGTTCGTATCGTCCATCCGTGAGGGAGAGAGTGGCGAGTAGAGCACCGTCTGGTGACCTGGCCCGCAGCTTTGGCCAAAAGCCATAGCCGATTGAAGACAATTGAGTAAAATGAAGGTCGATTTAGACGGCATCTTTGCGAAGCGTTCACCGCATCCGCCAAGTCGTTGCCATCCATTGCCAATCAAAGGAGAAGATGATGAAAAAGGCGATTACCCTGCTGTTTCTGAGTACCCTGGCTGCCCCCGTGCTGGCGGATGAGTGTGCACTGGTCATCGAAGGCAATGATGCCATGCAGTACAACCTCAAAGAGATGAGCGTGCCGGCCACCTGCAAGGAGGTGACGGTCACCCTGAACCATACCGGCAAGCTGCCCGTGACCGCCATGGGTCACAACTGGGTGCTGGCCAGCACCGCCGACTATCAGACCGTGGCGACTGCCGGGATGAGCGCCGGGGCCGAGAACGGCTATCTGCCCAAGGATGATCCCCGTGTACTGGCTCACACCAAGCTGATCGGCGGCGGCGAGAGCAGCAGCGTGACCTTCAAGACCGACGGTCTGGCGGGCAAGGATCTCACCTTCTTCTGCTCCTTCCCCGGCCACTTCGCCATGATGAAGGGCTCCTTCAAGGTCAACTAAGGTGTTGACCGGCACGAGCCGGTTGCCTCAATAGCAAAAGCCGGGATTTCCCGGCTTTTCTATTGAGCTATATATCTGACAGAATTGGCTGGCATCAGACGAGGTTTTTGTTCTAAAGACGCTGGAAGATACACGGAAATGCAATTAGTAAAATTGGTTCTCAGTTGTTGTTTACTCTTGGTGTGTACCATCGCTTTGGCAGCAGAACCTCCGGTAAAGAAAAGTCGTAGTGGTATATGTCATCCGAAAGGGGGGACTTATTACAACCGAACCAAGCATTATATCCCTTATGACACAATGCAAGCATGCCTCGACAGTGGAGGGCGGGCACCCAAACGTTAATCAAATTAGAGCCAGAGTGAAAACTCAGCCAAGTCATAGCATTTGACATTTTTGGTAGCGCATTTTTTCGCCTCGGATTTTAGCCATTCAAATGCAGCTTTTTTATGGCCTTGGCCTTCAATCAAAATGATGACATTTTGTTCAGGGGCTTTGTTTGCGCTTTGTAAAAAGAAAGGAAATTTACGGTCTACAGAGCCAGAAACTTGTTGCTGATGAGGCTCAATACGAGTTAACCCATCAATTGGATGGTTAATTACAAAAGCACTGATTGCTTTAAGCCCATAGAGATCCTCGTAAGGAACTCTGCATTTGAATGTTTTGGCATTAACTAATTTATTATCCTCAACATAACCAAATTCATTCAAAATCTCTCTAATTCTTTTCTGTAGTTGTTGATTACTTTTTTCTTCTTCAGTGGTGAGTTCTGGTGGTGTTTCGAATCCATCAAGTGTGTATTGCATAGGATCTCTCATCACAAAAGCCATGAGAGACCCATATTACTCCGAGATATATAACTTTCAATATTCTTGAGTGATTTTTAACCGCGGCAGATCCTATTTGAGAACATCCTGCAGGGTAAAGAAGGCGATGGCGGTCTTCTTCTGGCATTCGAAGTGAATGCTCTTTTCACCGGTCACCACCAGCGTCTCGTTGATGGCCACCTCTTTGCCCTGCACGGCCAGCTGGCCGCTCAGCAGGTGACAGAGGTAGGTCTTCTCTGGCTCGAGGGTAAGGGTCAGCGGAAAGGGGAGGTTCAGCACCCGCACGTTGGCGCTGATGCGATCCGGATGGTAGATAAGCCCCAGATCGGTCACCTCTTTTTTCAGCAACTCGCAGTGGGTCTCCTCATCGCCGCTAAAGTGCGCCGCCTCGAAGGTGGCGTAGGGGTGGCCGTTGAGCACAAAGCCTGCCCCGCTCACCGGCAGCAAAATGCGCTGATAGCCGGGAAAGGGGGAGAAGGGACCCGCGCTCTTGATGGGGGCCGAGCTCAGTCGATAGTCAAAGTCGAGTTTGGCAAGGCTGCTCCCCTTGGGGGAGATGAGGATCTGGCTGGTAGTGCCCTGCTGGTTTTTCCAGGGCATCTTCTGGTGGTCAGACTCTTTAATCAGGGTGATCACGGGCACTTCCTCACGATAAAAAAACGCAGGGAGCCGGGGACATCTGCCCCGGCTCCCTGATAGAGATTGGCGATGGTAAAGGCGATCAGCCCTGACCATCCAGTGCGGCCAGCCGTGCTTCCATGGCGGCGAGACGGCTCTTGAGCTCGTTTACTTCCTGCTCCAGCTCGCTCAGACGGTCGGCGGCAGGGGAGGCATAGGCTGCGGCAGGGGCAGCATCCATCATCGCCTGAAT